>JBQCJB010000321.1:0-3699 GCA_051953155.1 Aureliella sp.
CGGGAGAGCAGGCCGGGAGAGCAGGCCGGGAGAGCAGGCCGGGAGAGCGTGGGGCGCAGGCCGCTGCAGGTCTGCAGCATGTTGGCGAGCCCGCCCGCACCGCACCCAGGCCGCGGCAGACCGGCACGCCGGCGCAGCAACGCGCACGCAACGCGCGAAGCAACGCAACGCA
The DNA here is from genome assembly GCA_051953155.1 of Aureliella sp. Lineage (GTDB taxonomy): Bacteria > Planctomycetota > Planctomycetia > Pirellulales > Pirellulaceae > Aureliella. The sequence continues at coordinate 173 of JBQCJB010000321.1, forward strand.
GGCCGGAAGATGAAAAGCGCAGGCCGCTGCAGCGTATCGGCAACGCAGCGGCCTGCGTCTTAGTTTTTAATTGTGCTCGCCGATAGCAATGGTTACCAGAAAATCGCGCTGCCCGCATGCGTGCCGACCATTGGGCAAGCATGCTCCGCACTGCCCGGGGCAGCTGAACACGCGCGGAGTGTTCGCGTATTCTCGCCCTGCAACGCGCACTGCGTTGTGATATGCTTTGTCCGCAAAACGCGCAAAACCCTTGGCAAAGGTCGCATTCGGTTTAACTGCTACAAATTCGCCCCGCACGCAGTCGAGCGTTGCCATGCGAGCGCGCAAATCGGCATCGTCCGCATACTTGCTGCCACTACTTAGGTTCAGCGTATAATTTGCAGGAAAGCCCAAACCCTGCTTTTCCCAACTATCGAACAATTCCCAGCTTTTGGAATAACCGTAACAGGACACCTCGGGCCGCTTCGTCAGCAAGCCCATCCAGAACGCTAGAATCGTTATATCCCGGAAATCCCCGTCAACGTAAAGACGCAGGGTAACTGATCGCTCGCCCTTGGCTACCGGCAACCGGTTGAACTCGCGAGCGATAACCGATCGCTTAAAGCGCATCAAAAGCGTATTTTGCAGCTGACGCGCGAAGCTTTGCGGGTATCGCCACGCAGTAAAGCTATAGCAGAACTGCAAACATTCACCGGCGCCCGGGCAAGTGTACTCGGGCAGTTCGGAATAACTGTAAAACGGTAGCTTGCTGTTACCCTTTGCGAAAACCCGATAAACCGCACGCCCCGCACGCAGGCCGGCCGCAAGCTTTCGCAGGGCATCGACCCACTCGCGACCCGCGAGCGCGCCCGTTTTTCCAGTCGCAATCCCTCGCTTCGTGATAACCTGCAAGACCTGTTTTGCGGTCGCTTCCAAGATAGCGGCGCACTCTTCCAAGCTCCGCGCTTTCATGCATGCGGCGCAAAGCTCGCGTGCGTCATTCTTAGTGAACGTTGGGGCATACTTCGCGCTTTTGGCCACTGCTCAGAACCTCATCTTGCGTTGCGAGGCGCGTTGCGTGCGGCCCCTGACAAGTGAAGACTGCTACGCGTCTTCTGCGTCTCAAAAGAAAACTAGAAGGTTGTCTACATGCACCACGCAGGCCGGCGGGCCGCGAGCGATCGCACGCTAGACAATATTGCCGTTGCGCCAGCACGCCCATAGAACCGTTACAACGATCACAGCGGCGCCGACCACGCTCGTCGCGCAGACCGCGGCCAGTAGGTCGGGGTTCAAAATCGCTACAGTTCGCATACTCGGTTGAAAGCCTGCAAGGTGGCGTAATGGCGCTCGCCTATGCGCCGCATTCCGACATGCTGAAAGACTCGCCCTCATCGTTAACGATGATAGAGTCGATGCATTCGATACCAACGGTCTTGCCGGCCTCGCGAATCTGACGATAAACCTGCCAATCTTCGCGCGAGGGAGTGAGGTCTCCGCTCGGGTGGTTGTGCGCGAGAATCAAGCTAGACGCATTCGCCAGAATTGCAGGCCGCAGGACCTCGCGAGGATGCGCCAGCGAGCAATCCAGCGTGCCCTGCGTAATCGTCACCACCCCGATAATCTTTAGCTTCGTGTTCAGCAAAAAAGCGATCAATTGTTCGCACGGGCTGTCAGCCAGGTATTCGCACGCAACCTCGCGAGCTCGCGCGGAGTGGTTTACTTTCGGTTGCGTCTTAATGCTGCCCTCGCGTACTAGCGTGCAGCGATAAACGGGCGTTACTTGGAAGCTGACAGCTGACATGTTTTCTTTCCTCGCGTTGCGTGCTCAATGTTGCGTGCGGGGTTGCGTTGCGTGCGTCCCCAGACAATTGAAGACTACTATGCGTCTTTAAATTGTCAAAAGAAAACTTTAATGTTTTCTGATAGTTAACTGCACGTCGGCAAAGCACGCGAAAGCAACCCGGCCGCTGCAGGTGGGAAGAGCTCGCGAAGATTCGCATGCAGGTCGCTGGTGATCAGCGAGAAGCGACACGGGCCGACGCACGCAGCTGCGTCCCTTGGCATATAGTCGCGGCCTGCAGCCCGACGCATGCCGCTGCGCCCCTTTGCGAATCGCCGCGACCCGCAGGGCGAGGGCACCGAACACGCGCGCACGGTTAGACCTCGGGCGTTGCTCTGGCTGCTTACGCGCCGGAAGTCGTTATAATCCAACCACTTACTGCGAGGGGTCTGGATGTGCGGATTGCTCCGGATGTGACGAACACGCGAGGCGTCGGGCCGCAGGCCGCAGGCCGCTGCATGCCCAGCGAGGGACGCAGGCCGGCGGGGTCGCGCCCAATTGTCGGAGGTCAAGAGCGCGACTTGCCGATTGTATCGATTGCCCTCGGTTCCTCGCGTGTCAGTCTGTACGGAGAGTACCGGGTTTGCGGATTGATCCGGCAAGGCGAGCAGGACCGGGTGGGTCAGATTTGAGGGGGAAGGCGACACAACCCGCGTAACCGGTCCCCGGGCAGTATTGCTGCGTGACACGCCGGAAATTCTGGGACTCCCGCGTCGAGCCTCGAGGGGCTCGGCAGGTGAACACCGCACCGCCGACCGTTGTCAGCCGATCGCCTCTGGGATCCGCAAGTGTGGCGTGTCGCTCCCAGTCAACCCAGGTCGACGCGTGTTTTTCTCAGGGGGCATGCCTGTCCTGCCGTTTCGCTTGACGCGGCGCAAAATGAGCGTCCTCACGCGGTCGAGGGACATCCTGCCCCGTTCGAACAGAGTGCAGCGCTTGCTCCGTCATCCAATTGCTAACCGTTAACTGCTGAAGAAATGGACGTTTCCCCTAGAAAAGTGCAGGAATTAGGCGTTTCCTACTCGTCGTATAGGGCGGGTTAATGAATGAATGAAAAAACCCAAACAACAAGCACGAGGTGCCTGATGAGTTTGTAACTCTATAGGGCTGAGTAGTAGATAGATAACTTGACCACCCGGTGAAATCCGTGGGCTCCACTTTTAGACGCGAGCCGCGGTCACCTCGTGAGACGCAACATGCGAGACGTCAGGCGAGAACGCTACTGCTGAGGACAGACATGAAACCGCTGCGCCTGAGTGATGCGGCGATCGGACGGAGGAGCAGACCGACCGGTCGCTGGCCCGAGATATCAAATTTCCGAGCGATGGTCTGCCTGGCAGCGCTCCACTCAAGCTTGATGAAGAGCAACCGGTAAGAAACCCCTAAAGCCGGCAGCTCCGCTGCACTCGCGTGACGGTCAAAGAACTGCGGTTCGGCGGCTGGGATTGGAAGCTCGGCTTGCCGGCCGGATATCCCACGATGAGCACCTGCTGGTTGCATCCCTGGCTCTCTCGCGCCTACAGTTGCACCCGGTGACTAGTCGTTAGGTTTGTCGCCTTCGACCGACCAGTCCATCGCCGGATCCGCGTCGAGAATCGCGCCGGTCCAGTGTTCAAGGTTCTCCAGCCGGGCGGTGATTTCGTCCTCTGCGCCGAACCCGAGCCAGTGGGCCACGCGAGGTAGGTCGTTCCAGGCGAGCTCGATT
>JBQCJB010000322.1:0-3569 GCA_051953155.1 Aureliella sp.
GGCAGATGACGATGGCGACGTCTTCGATGCCGGCCCCGATGATCTCTTCGAGGATCAGTTCGAGAGCCGTGCGAACCTGGCCAGCTCGGTCGACCACGCTTTGCAGGGGCAAACGCGCCTGCGACGGGCTAGCGGAAGTGATGATCGCTTTGGTTATAGGCATATACTGTTAGAATGGTGAAAGTGCACGGCGAAGATGCTCAGCTGAAAAAAGTGGTCCGCTGAAAAAGTGTTGCACCGAAAAAGATGTTGCTCGGTTAAAAGTTGGCACGGCAACCAGTTTGCACCGTAACCAGTTTGCACCCTTACCAGTGTGCACGGTAAAGATAATCTCGCACGCAGCCCCTCCGCAAGGAAGCTGGTAGGCCACCACCGGCCAGAAGTATTGTGATGGACGAGCTAGAATCGTTGGACTCATCCTCTTCGAACTCTTCGAATCCGCACGACAATCCGCAGCGTTTGCCCGCCGACCAGATCACCGCTGAGGATGTCGACGCGGCCGCTGGAGAACCTTTGATCGGCGACGCGGCCGACGCAGACGGGCAGGAAGCGGCTGAGGACGCGGCGGCTGAGGCGGCAGACGAGGAAAATGGCGGCGAGGAGACCATCGACGAGGAACTCGACGATGCGGAGCTGGCGGACTTGCCGTTCGGTTTTCGCCGGGCCGCCGAGCGCGTCCGCAGTTTCCCGCGCAAGCCGGGCGTGTATCTGATGAAGGATGCGGCCAGCCGCGTCATCTATGTGGGCAAGGCCAAGAACTTGCGCAGCCGCGCGGGCAGCTACTTTCTCAAAGCGGCCCGCCAGGAGGCGCGCACCGCCCAGTGGGTACTCGAGATCTGCGATATCGATTTTCTCGAGTGCGAGAGCGAGGTCGATGCTCTGCTGGCCGAGAGCCGGCTGATCAAGGACATCCAGCCCAAGTACAACAAAGAGCAGAAAGACGACAAGAGTTTTCCCTACTTGATGATCACGACCCGCGAAGATTTTCCACGTGTCGAGATCACCCGCGAACCGCGCGAGTCGGGTGTCAAGTTGTTCGGGCCGTTCGCCAGCGCCGGTGCGCTGCGGGCGGCGATGCAGGTGCTGCAGCGGATCTTCAAATTCCGCACCTGTTCGCTGGACATCGAAGCCGAAGATCCACGCTGGCAGTGGTTCCGTCCGTGCCTATTGGCCTCGATCCAGCAATGCACGGCTCCGTGCAATTTGCGGATCAGCAAGGACGATTACCGCCGCGACATCAAGCGGTTGCAGACGTTCCTCGAAGGGGGCAAGACGCGCTTGATCGCGCAGATGCGCGAGGAGATGCAAGCCGCGGCGAAGAATCGCGAGTATGAAAAGGCTGCGAAACTGCGCGACGAGATTCAAATGCTCGAGCGCTTGGACGAGCGTGGCAAGCTGGATACGCATGTGCAACCGCAGGTCTTTTATATCGATCCGAAGAAGGGTCTGGCCGGATTGAAAAAGGTGCTGAGGCTGGCGGAGGCACCGCGGGTGATCGAAGGGGTCGACATCGCGCACTTGGGCGGCAACGAGACGGTGGCCAGCCTGGTTCAGTTCATCGACGGTCTACCCTTCAAGCCGGGTTACCGCCGCTTTCGCATCCGCGGCGTGCAGGGAGTCGACGATTTCCGGAGCATCCACGAAGTGATCTCGCGCCGTTTTCGGCGGCTGAGCGATGACCAGTCCGCCTTTCCCGATCTGCTGCTGATCGACGGCGGCAAGGGGCAACTCAATGCGGCCCTGGCGGCTTTTCGCGACCAGCAGATCACGCCGCCGACGCTCCTCTCGCTGGCCAAGCGCGAGGAAGAGATTTTTTTGCCCGGCGAGAGTGAACCGCTCGTGCTGAGCCGCCACTCCTACGCGCTGCGTCTGTTACAGTATGTGCGCGACGAGGCGCACCGCTTCGCGCAGCATTACCACCATATTCTGCGTCGCAAGAGCCAGCTGGAATAAATGCGGTGAACTGGGCTGAACTGAGCACTGCCATCGTCAATACCTTGGCCGTGGCTGTCGGGGTGCTCGTCACAGCCGTTCCCATCGCTTTTCTGTTGGCCGTGCTCATCGCCCGCACGGACGCTCTTGGTCGGCGGTGGGCTTGGCTGCTGCTGTGCAGTCAATTAGTCGTCCCTCTGTACGCGATCGTCGGCGCCTGGAGCGCGGGCTTCGGAACGCAGGGATGGTGGCCGCTGTCGCAAAGTTTCGTCGTGCGCTATCCCTGGGCTTCGATGGCGGCCGTCATCTTCATCCATGCCGTCGCTGCGCTGCCCAGTGCCGTGCTGATTCTGATGATCGGGCTGGGATGGACGCGCCGCAGCCAAGAGGAATTGGCGCTGCTCGAAGGTGGCAAGAGAAATCTGATGCGCCGCGTGCTCTTGCCGGAGATGAGCGTCTGGTTGGCCGCAGCCAGCTTGTGGGCGATCGTGCCCGTGTTGACCGAGATGGTGGTGACGAATCTCTACCAGGTACCGACGCTGCCCGAACAGATCTACTTGGACATCAGTCTGGGGAGCGAAACCGGACTAACGATCGCCGTCTCTTTCGCGGGCTGTATGCTGCCGCTGTTGGTGCTCCTGGTTGTGCTGCGGCAGCACTTGCCGTCGCTCGCATCGCTGCGCACGCAATTGGCCCAGCATCCGCCGCCGCGTTTGCCCCTGGGCCGCTGGCGCGGGCCACTCAGTGCGCTGATGTGGTTGGTCGTGCTCGGAGTCGTCGTCGTGCCGCTGGTGAACCTGTGGATCAAGGCAGGCTGGGAATCCTTTTTAGCGGTCGACGGCGTGCTGGAGCATCGCTGGACCTGGCGGCGGCTCGGACAAACGCTGCTCGAAACGTGCACGCTCTTCACAGCGGAATTTCAGTGGACAGCCGCCTTGACGTTGCTCTCGTCCAGCGCGGCGATCGGGACGGCTGTGTTGCTGCGGTCGAGCGGCCGGACAGCCTGGGCGCGGCGCGCGATCAATGTCATCTGCATGGGTCTGATCGCGATGCCTGGACCGCTGGTCGCTACGCTGGTCAGCCGTCTGTTTTTAAGTCGGCTCGTTCCGCCTCTGAATTGGCTGTACGACCACACGCTGGTCGCGCCGGCGCTGGCCCAGCAAACGCGGCTGTTGCCGTTGGCCTGGTTGTTGGTCGGCGGCATCCTGGCGACGATCGACGCACAGGCTTGGGAGTTGGCAGCGCTCGACCAGTTGTCGGCTTGGAAGCGGTTTCGCCTGGTCGTGTGGCGGCCGACGTGGCGGTTGTGGCTGGGAGCCTGGCTGCTGATAGCGGCGGTCAGCGCTGGGGAACTGAGCACGCATTTGCTGCTGATGCCGCCAGGCGTTACCACGCTGGCTCAGCGGTTATTCGAACTGTTGCACTTCGGCATGCGCTATCAAGATTCCGGGCTGTGTTTGGCGCTGGTGCTGCTAGGGTGGCTGGTGGCCATCGTGCTTTGGAACACGCGGACCGGTCGCGCGTGACCGGAATCGGCGACCGTCAGCAGCGCCACCCATTGACCGTCTGCGTCGACCGCGACGCACCGCCCCGCTGTTACGGCCGCACTGGTCCTGGGCTCGTCGCTCAAGTCGATC
>JBQCJB010000323.1:0-4489 GCA_051953155.1 Aureliella sp.
CTTTCAAACCGACCGACTCGGCGACCGCCGTGGCGACTTGTTGGTTGTCACCCGAGAGCATAGTCATGTTCTTGACGCCCAGCCGCTGGAGGTGGGCGATGACTTCCTTGGCTCCTGCTCGCGGTGTGTCCATCAGGCCCAGCACGCCCAGGTAATCTTCATCTCGGCGAACGATCATCGTAGTTCGCCCGGCCTCTTTCAGATGCTCGACCGCAGTACGCACGTCGTCAGGCAAATCCGCTCCGTCAGTGAACAAAGTCTCCTTGCCGATGGCGACCGATGCGCCGCCGACTTGTGCACGCACGCCGCGTCCGGTCACGCTTTGCAAATTGCTGGCCGCGAGAGTCGAGCCCCCTTCCAGTCGCTGGCCGCCGTCCCTGACCACTGCTGCCGCCAGCGGATGATCGCTGAGCTGTTCGACGGCCACGGCGACTTGCAGCAGTTCTTCTTCGCTGCTGCCTGGCATGGCTACCACATCGGTCAGCCGCGGTTTGCCTTCGGTGAGCGTACCGGTCTTGTCGAAGGCGATCGACTCGAGCAGGCCCAGGCTCTCCAATGGGCCGCCCCCTTTGACCAGCACGCCGCCGCGAGCCGCGCGGGCTATGCCGCTGAGGACCGCGCTGGGCGTGGCGATAGCCAGCGCGCATGGACTGGCTGCGACCACTACCGACATGGCGCGATACAGCGAAGCGCTAAAGGGTTCGTCGATAACCACCCAAGCGAAGAGCAGTAGACCCACGAAGCCCAGCACGGCGGGAACGAAGGTGCGTTCGAGCCGCGTCGTGAATTTTTGAGTCGGCGAGATGCGCGTTTCCGCTTGGCCGACCATCTCGATCACGCGCGCCAGCGTATTCTCTCGCGCCAGGCGCGTCACGCGGATCTCGAGCGTTCCGCTGCCGTTGATCGTACCGGCATAGACGCGATGTTTTTGGTCCAGCTTTTCCGGCTGGCGACTGGCCGCCTCGGCATCGTCGACCGGCTGTTTGTCTACGGGAACGCTTTCGCCGGTCACCGGCGCCTGGTTCACGCTGCTGGTCCCTGAGACGACCAGGCCGTCGGCCGAGATCCGCTCGTTGGGTTTGACGACGACGACATCGCCGATTCGCAGTTCTTCAACGGGAATTTCGGTGGCCTGGCCGTTGCGTTTGACCAAGGCCGTCGGCGGTGCGAGTTTGGTCAGAGCTTCGATAGCTCGCTTGGCGCGGCCCATGGCAAAACTTTCCAGCGAATGCCCGATGCTGAACAGGAACAGCAGCAGTGCTCCTTCGGCCCACTTGTCCAAGTAGGCCGCCCCGGCTGCGGCGATGATCATCAGCGAATCGATTTCGAACCGGCCGCTGCTCAGACGCTCGATCGCCTCGCGGAGCATGAACCAGCCGCAGCACAGGTAAGTCGCCACGTAGAAGGCCCATGGTATCCACGGCGAGACGGCGTCGAAAAACGACGCGATCCAACCGACGAGCAAGCAGACGCCCCCTACGATCGCGAAGATTAATTCCGTATTCGGGCCGAGAATGCCGCCGTGCTCGTGCCCGCACGGACCGTGTTCGCATGCCTTGCCCGGCGCCGCATGTTCATCCCCGTGGCGATGAGCTTTCGCCGACAGTTTCTCCGGCTTGGCGAATCTCGCGTCCGCTTGAACGGTGGGCTCACGTGTCGGTGCTTGGGCCAACCACGCCGCGGACGGAGCGCTCGGTTCCAAGCCGAGCGAACTGAGAATCGCGAGGACCTTTTCTTCAGAGATCGTCTGCTTGTCAAACTCGACGCGCACCGTGCCGTCGGGAGCGACGACGGCTTCTAGAATGCCCGCCTCTCCGCTTAACTTGGCGGTGTGCGCCGTGGCTAGCCGGGCGTGCATCGGCCTGCTGCGCAAGAGAACGTGGCCGATGGTCGCGTCGAGCGTCGCTCCGGCTCGCTGGGCTGCTTGCTCGACTTCGGCCAGCGAAAGCTCATCGGGCTGAAAGTGGATGCACAGCTTGCCGGGCTCTGGATGTTCGGCCTGGATAACGTGCGCGTCGGCTATGCCCTGCTTGGCTCTCAAACTGTCGATCAAGCGCTCGACGCAGCGGTCTTCGTGGTCCGGGATGCCCGGCAAAAGCAGATTCAGCGAGATCTTGGTTTTTTCGTGCATAGCTCCAGCAAGCCCGAGTTTTCAGGATGATCGTTCGCGAGGTGCGTCGAAGCTACGGAGCAACAGCCGCGCCGTACCGCATCATAGCCGCGCAGCGTCACCGCGCAGGGTAAGTGCCCGCAGTCGATCTCGCGGAACCAACGACATGTGCTCGAGTGACGCATGGGCGTCTGCGCAAATTGCGGCGACTAGGAGTCTCGCGGCCTGGCCAGCGGGAAGTTGTTGCAAAATACGTGAAACTCCTGCTCAGCGGCGCGCCGATCGTCATTGTAGAGTCCGTAGTCCGTCTTGCGTTTTCCGAGTTCCGATCATGGTCAAGCCACACTTGACACTCAGTCGCACCATCGCGCTGGTGGCTTGGCTATTGACGCTGATGCCAGGCCACCTTTGCCTATGCCTCCACGCGTGCGGCTCGGATACGGAAGGCGTGGCGACGCATGCTCGCTGGGGACACCACGGTGGCGAAGATCATCGCTGTGAAAACCACGGCTGTGATCAACACGCGGGTGAGCATCACGGCTGTGATCGTCCGGCGGCCAACCACGAGCCCGATTGTGCCGAGTCTTGCGGATCGTGCCAGAGTTCTGAGTGCCCGGTGTGTCCAATGTGCCCGGTGTGCCGCGGCGTGCCCAAGCCGGTGCTGGGGCCGCTGGTTACCGCAGATCTGCCGGCGCTGGTCTTCTCGCAGCCTTACGTTCCGGCGCACAGGGCCGCCGCGAGCACGAGTGCAGAGAGCTGTGCCCGATTCTTCGACACCTCGTCAGACACGCGACGATTGCCGCTTCGGATTTGAGCTTGGGGCCACGGTGTGAGCGTGGAATTTCCAGCATGGAATCTGGTCCGGTCAATTACTAGTTCGAGGTTATCGTGGGCACCTTTCACCCAACGCCGCGCGTCGGCACGTGGTTGCTGTCGCTGGTGGCAGCCGCCGGCTGCAGTTCGTCGGCACCGTTTCGAAAAACTTCGCCGGCCGACAGCCAACCATGGCCAGCGACTTCGCCTACGGCTGCGGCCGGAACAGACGCGAAAGCGGCGACCAGTCTGGCTGGTCCTGCAGCCGATCCCGCAGCGGGCGTCGTCCCGGCGGCTCACTCCGCCGTAGTGGCTCAAGCGGAAGCACCGCCGATCGTTGTCGCGCCGGCAGTCGGCGGAGCAGAGCCTATGCAAGCGCCCGTGGCCGGACCGGTCGCCGGCGCGATGTCGCTCGAAGATTTGGAATCGATGGCTGTCGCCAACAACCCAACCATCCGCGAACTGGCGGCGACGACTCAAAAGGCGGCCGGCTTCCGCACGCAAGTCGGCCTCCGCGCCAACCCGACAGCCGGTTACCAGGGACAGCAAATCGCCGACAAAGGGACTGACCAGCACCTGGCCTTTGTCGAGCAGGAGTTCGTCACCGGCGGCAAATTGCAGCTCAATCGACAAGTGCTAGATGCCACCGTGCGATCGCAACTCCTGGAGCTCGAGGCGCAGCGCATGCGCGTGCTGACCGATGTGCGCACGGCGTTCTACGATGCCTTGGCGGCCCAGAAACGCATCGCTCTCATTCAGGAATTTCGAGGCGTCGTCGACCAGGGTTTGAAACTGGCCGAACTCCGCAAGCAAGCTCTCGAAGGCTCGCAGGTCGACGTGCTGCAGTCCAGGGTGCAGCGCAGCGAAGTCGAACTCGCTTTGCAGCAGGCGCTCCAAACGCAGGCCGCCGTCTGGCGCCAACTGGCCGCGCTGACCGGCAACCCGGCTCTCCAGCAAGCCGTGCTCGAGGGGGAGCTGCCTCACGATTTTCAAACCATCAGTTGGGATCAATTGGCCTCTTCGATGATCTCGGCCAGCCCCGAATACAGCGCCGCCCAGGCGCGTTTGAATCGAGCCCGGGCCAATCTCGAGCGGCAACAAGTCCAAGCCATCCCGAACGTGACCACGCAGCTCGCCGCCGGCGTCGACAACGGCACCAATTCGAGCATCATCAATTTGCAAGTCGGCGCGCCGATTCCGGCTTTCAACAAGAATCAGGGAAACATCGCCGCCGCCCGAGCCGAATTTTGTCGGGCGACGCTGGAGATGCAGCGCATCGAAAACGCGATCCGCTCCCGCCTGGCCGTTGTCTCGCGCGACTTCGAGACGGCCTCCGCCGCGGTCTCCAAGTATTCGCAAGAGATTCTTCCCAGTGCGGCCGAGGGCTTGAAACTGGCCGAAGTGGCATATCAAGCGGGCGAGACCAGCTTTATCCAGGTCCTGGTCGCGCGCCGCACCTACTTCGATACGAATCTGCAATATGTCGCTGCCCAAACGCAATTGGCTCAGGCGCAGGCACAACTCGACGGCTTCGTTTTGACCGGCGGCTTGGATCCGGTGGTCGAT
>JBQCJB010000324.1:0-13070 GCA_051953155.1 Aureliella sp.
CGTTTCCAACTATTCACAGCCACCCTTCTGCGAAACAAAAAGCGACTGGGCTGCAGCCATCAAACTGCGGCGGGCGCGGGCTTGGTCAGCGACGCTAGTTCTTCGGCGGTAATCTCACGGAACGAGAATTTATAACCTTCATAGATCGCGATACCATAGAAAAGCAGGTCCATCGGGCTGAAGGTCGCCACCATGATCTCGGCGGCGATCCTCGGTTGGACCAATACCGAGAAGAGCACTTGGACAAACGGCATGGACTCTTCGGTTGCGAGAAAGCCGCACACCGAAAGCAGGTTGCCGAGCGCGCAGCCAAAGAGCGCGCAGATCGCACCGACGATTCCGAAGGGCTTGGTCAGCCCTCGACCCGCTTTGCGAACGGCGATGCCGACCAAAAAGCCCACGCCGACGGCCAGCCAGCCAATCTGATACTTGGTGGCAACTGTGACCGCGGCCCAAAGCGCTGCTCCGATCAGCGCCGCCACGAAACCGGCGATCATCGCCAGCGGCAAATTCTGTTGAGATTCGAGATTCGCTTTGAATGCAGCCGCTTTCTCCAGGTCGTATTCCACTGCCGGCGGGACCGCGGGGGGCAAAGAGTTCACATCAGCAGACTCCGATGGCATCGCATTTTGGTCCATGGACTTATCCTTTATTCCTGCGTTGGGAAAAGAGTTCGCACCACGATGAGGGGAGCGATGAGCCCGTAGACTATAACAGCCTCGCTTCTAACGATCCATCATAAGCCTTCATAAACCACAGGCACTAGGAATATCCCCAGGGTTGTACAGCGAAACGTGAGGACTATGATCCGAGGGTTCCCCACAGTTTCCCGTTTTTGAGGAGTTTGTTATGCAGAAGTTTAACCCCCTGCGTGTATCGACCGTTTGGGCGGTGCACAGCCTTGCGTTGGCCATGCTGGCCTTCTGCTGCTCGCCCGCATTTACGCAAGATTACTACAACGGCTTTGAAGTCGACACCTACGACTGGACCGACGCCGTTCGCGTGCCCAGCGGTACCGGTGGAGTCATTTCCGCCGACGGCGCCTGGCACGCCACGGGAGCCACGGGAGACACTCCGTTTACGAAATGGGGCGGGTATTCGAGCGTCTTTCCGGCCGGCGGATATACGACTTCGATCGATATTTATTTGGATGTCAATGCAGGCCTGGCAAACGACACGCGTTTCGACTTCTCCTCGGCCATCAACACGCCGGCAGGAAATCACCGTCGCGATTTCGTGTTCAACGCTGGGTTTTACGATGGCAACGACAGTACCGGCCCCGGCGCCAATTCAAAGCGATTCGTCGTTAGCGCCAGCAACAGCGCAGGACGTGAGAACTCTTACCCGAAAAATCCTGGTCGCGACCCGATCGCAATTGACGAGTCGGGCTGGTACACCTTCGAGCACGCTTTCAGCCAAGACGTGGATGGTGTTTTGGTCGTGGACCTGTCTATCACCGCTGCTAACGGTGATCTGGTCGGCAGTTGGACGCTCAGCGACGCGAGCGACGTCATCGGCGTTACTGTTGGCGGAAATCGCTATGGCTGGTTTGCGAGCAACGAGCTAGGCAGCAAGCTCGCATTCGACAACGCGCAAAAGCTGTCCGATAGCGACGGCGACCAAATCCCGGATTCTCTCGACGATTGCCCGAACTCCGATTTTTCACCGCTGGTGGACGTAGGTTCCGGAGCGACGACGATCGACAACGTTGCTCTGGGGGTTGATGAGTTTGGCTGCACGGTCCAGGACCGCGTCAATGAATGCGCCGACGCAGCCAAGAATCACGGTCAATATGTCAGCTGCATCGGCCAACTGGCCGATGAGCTTTATAACTCGGGCGACATTACCAAGGCCCAGCGCCAGCAGATGAAGACGGGTGCTGCCAAGTCGAGCGTTGGCAAGTAATGATCTGAATCGAAAGCGGTTGTGCGAGCCGATTCCGGCGCGCACAGCTTTATTTTCTCCCGCGCGGCGGCCGCGATCGTCACAGGACATCGCGGCCGCAGCTGCTAGTTCGCCGCTGAGTCGGTGCTCGCCCGCAGAGCAGTCTAAGGTTTTTGCACCACCGTCCGCTTGCCCGCGATCTCCACTACGTCCCCTTGGGAGAGCTTGCGGCGACGGCGCGTTTCAACTTGTCCGTTGACCTGGACCTCGCCGTTTTGGATCGCGTGCTTGGCTTGCCCGCCTGTTTCTGCCAAGCCCGATATCTTTAAAAAATGATCCAGTCGCAGCGCTTCGCTCGCATCGCCGCTGTTGTCGTCCGACATCTCGTTAAGGTCCTTTGCGCATTTTCCGGAGAGCCATCTGAGCACCGGTGGTGTCACTTCACGCGACAAGTCCACTTCGAGCTCTCGCCTTGCAGCTCATTGCGGACGGACTAGCTCCAGCAGCAGGTCTTTGGAAATCAGCCCGCGAGTGACGGTGTGCGGGGCTCCGCGTTTTAGTTTCGCTCCCAGCGTACGAGAAAAGGCGTCGTGCGAGTAGCCTCCCGTGCTGCCGATGGTGCGGAAAATCGAACGCCGTGGCTCGAGCCCAGGTCGATAGATCATCGTCGTCGGGAACAGCGCGTTCTGGCCGAGCACCTCTCGTTCGGCGGCGTCGAAGTCGAAGTACTCGAGAATGAATGTCTTCACCGGCGCGGCCGATGACGGCGGTTGGGCACCGGCGAAAGCTTCGTGCACGATGTGGTCCATCTGGCGACATGGCTCGCACAACGCCGGCACGGTCACCAGCACCACGAACGGTTCGCTGGGATGGGCGTCGATGTATTGCCGGACGAGCTGAAAATCGCGCGTGCGCACTAGCCAGGGACTTTCACGGCGAAAACGGGGCAAGGTATCGATGGCTAGCCCGCTGTCGCGATCGCGCACCGAGACGCGAGCTTCGGCGCCGGTATTCAACTGGAAAGAGTAATCGTTGGCGCCGACGGTGACGAACCGCCCAATCGAACTCAGATCGCTGCCGATAACTCGCGCCGGGGCTGCCGCCGGTGCGCCTGAGATGGTGGCTGTCGGGGCAAGCGTCGCCTGTCGCAGCGGCTGGCCGTATTGCTGGACCAGCAGCACATCGCCCACTTGCAGATGGTCTAGCTGCGTAAGTTTAGCTCTCTCAGCCGCTGACCCCGGAACGCTGCGATCCGGAGCGTTGCGACCCATAACGCTGCCGGACTTGGCCGATGAAGTCGGACCCAAGACGTAGCAGCTGGCTTCCAGCCCGGGTCCTGCCACACAAGCCACCCACTGGTCACCCTGCTGCTTGATCGATTCGAGCGGCAGCTTGAGCCGCTGCGCCGCGGCGATGATTTCTTGCGGTGGGACAGCCTGCTGATTGTCCGCCGCTGCGTGCCCCAGCCGGTCGGCAGCACGCGTCAGGTCTGGGCAGGCTGTGACCGAAAACAAGATCCACGCAGCCGTGAGGACAGGCTTGGCAAAAATGCCAGGTTGCTTGAGCATGATCGACCCTCGAATGATTGCGAAGAGGCCCATCCCTGGGTAAAGCTCCTTCAGCAGTGCATGACAAGTTGCGGCCTCGCGCTTGGAGGAGGGACAAGCGCGAAAAGCCTTCCATGGAAGAGCGCGGCTATTGTGGCACTTCTCAACGCGAAAACCATCACCCCCGCAGCCAACTCTCCGGCCGCTGCCCGGGTGGCTGTGGGAGTGAGCGTCTGCTAGGCTTTCTGCACATCGTGTTCAGAGACGGACCCTGGCGAGATGAGAGATGACTGAGAACGACTCGCTCGAAAGCGACGCAGAGTTTTTGCAACCTAGCCCCGCACCCTACGGGCTTTCTCCGCTGAGCGCGCTACAAACCAATCGGCTGCACCAAGTCTTGACCGACGACGTTTGTCGGCGCTTGGGCATCTTTGTGCTGCCCGAAGGTTTCAGGCTCTCGGTCGTCATTCCCGTCTTCAACGAAGTCAACACCGTCCTCCAGGTCATCCAGCGCGTGCGGCGAACCGGCTTGCCGCTGGAAATCGTCTTGGTCGACGACGGCAGCCAGGATGGAACG
Organism: Aureliella sp.; assembly: GCA_051953155.1. Classification (GTDB taxonomy): domain Bacteria; phylum Planctomycetota; class Planctomycetia; order Pirellulales; family Pirellulaceae; genus Aureliella. The sequence continues at coordinate 4,009 of JBQCJB010000324.1, forward strand.
CGCGAGAAATTGGCCAGCTTGCCGCCGAGCGACGATTTGCGAATCATCTTGCACGATCAGAACCGCGGCAAAGGAGCTGCCCTCCGCACCGGCTTTCAGCATGCCACCGGCGATGCCGTCGTCGTGCAAGACGCCGATCTGGAATACGATCCCGACGACTTTCGCTTTCTGATCCAGCCGATCGTCGAAGGGGAAGCCGACGTGGTCTATGGGACTCGCTACGGACACCATGACCGCCAGGTCGCCCCTCTCTGGCACGTGTTCGTCAACCGTTGGATCACGCGGCTGACGAATCTCCGCACGGGCCTATACCTGAGCGACGTCGAGACGTGCTACAAGGTCATCCGCCGCGAATTGATCGCCGAATTGGCTCCGGGCCTGCGGGAGAACCGCTTCGGCATTGAAATCGAGCTGACTGTCAAACTGGCTCGCAAACGCGTGCGTTTCTACGAGCGGCCGATCCGCTACCATCGCCGCAGTTACCACGAGGGTAAGAAAATCGGCTGGCGGGACGGCGTGCGGGCGTTGTACTGCATGCTCCGCTACTGAGCCATTTCTTAGCCGCTACTCGGCCGCTACTCAGCCGCTACCGACACGTCGCAGCTCAAGGGTCCTCCGGACTCGAGCCGCCGAGCAAAATCCGGCAAAGAATCGCTCTTGGCTGAAACTGGGCACATTGGCTAGTCTACCACTTGTTGGAAGTGGGCCGCGAGCGGATTGTCAGCAGCTGGAACCGTCGATGGATTCAATTACGAGCTTCGTTCCTCGCAACGTATTGATCACGCGTTTGAGTGCGATTGGCGACTGCCTGGCCACGATTCCCTTGGCCGTGGATGTCAAACGTCTCTGGCCCGAGTGCCGGATCACGTGGCTGGTCGACTGCGGCGCTGCCGCCCTGCTCGAACCACACGCGGACATCGACGAGGTGATCCGCATCAGCAAGAAATGGCTCAAGCAGCCCAAGCTCTGGCAGCAACTGCGCAGCCAGCTCCGCGAAAAGCAATTCGACCTGTCGCTTGACCCGCAAGGCTTGACCAAGAGCGCCATGCTCGGTTGGCTCAGCGGAGCTCGCGTTCGGGTCGGCTTCGACCGATCGCAAGCGCGCGAGATTGCCCCGTGGTTGAGCAACATCCGGGTGACGCGTTCGGCCAGGCACATGGTCGACACCTACCGCGAACTGCTCAGCCCGTGGCGTCCGACGACCCATGGCAGCGGCCAGTTCCACATGCCCCACTACGCGGCCGAGGGGGAACGCGTCGAACAAGCGCTCGACAAAGCGGACCTGCGAGGCGACTGGATTTGCATGAACGTCGGCGCGGGTTGGCCGACGAAGCTCTGGCCCCCCAGTCGCTTCGCCGAAGTCGGACAAACTCTTTACCGGCTCCGCGGCATGAGGTCCGTCATCGTCTGGTCAGGCGAGAGCGAACTGCATGCGGCTAAACAGATCTCGCATGTTCTCGGTCCGGCGGCGGTACTCGCACCCTCGACCACTCTGCCTGAATTGGCCGAATGGCTGCGGCGTGCCAGGTTGGTCGTCTCGAGCGACACCGGGCCGGCCCATCTCGCTGCGGCAGTGGGCACGCCGAGCGTGGTGATGTTTGGGCCGACATGGGGTGACGAATGCGGCCCCTACGGTCCCCAGCACCGCACCGTCCAAAGCATCGTCATGCCTCCGCGTGGCGCACCCAAACGCCGTGGCATCGCCACGGCGATGAATGCCATCCACGCCGAAGAGGTCATCGATGCCTGTCTGGATGTGTTGGCCTGCACGTCCGTACATAGGGCCAGCGCGTAGCTCGGAACCAAGTGGGGCAGCCGTCTCGGCTGTCGAAACCACCGCTCAAGGATGCGGACGCGCATGAATCGCGCTTGCTGGCTTGGGCGGAACCTGTTATCTCCACGGATCGAACCGGTTGCGTCCGAGCTCCTGCGAGCGGGCTAATGACAAGTGGAGTGCGCATGGCCTCGGTTGGCACAAGCAGTGGATGGGGCGGATCGCTGGGTGGCTCATTCGCTCCCGGCGTACCGAGCGTCGCTGCGCTCGACACGCCTCAACTGACTCAAACGAAATCCGAAATCCGCAGCTTGGTTGCGGAGATCGCTGAACTGTCAGCCACCGACGTCGACAGCGATCAGTTCCTGCGAGGTATGCTCTCGCGCGTCTGTATGGCGATGGGAGCCACAGCGGCAGCCGTCTGGCGCGTCGACGCGCCGAACGAAATCGATTCGCAAGAAATTGAGCTGACCGCCAGTCATAATCTGCCGGCCGATCTGGAAGCCATTGCGGCCAACGCAGCCGCGCATCGACGCGTCTTGGCCTGCGTTGCCGCAGAAGGACAACCGATCCTGGTGCCCCCGGGTTCAATTCGCATCGAAGCCCAACGCCCGGCCAATCCGATCGACGAAGCCCTGCTGATTGTTCCGATTCGCACGCACAACCGAGTCGATGCGCTATTGGAAGTCATCCAGCCCGGCAGCGGCGGCCCGGCGGCACAGCGAGGCTATCTGCGATTCGTCGCACAAATGGCTGACCTGCTGTCCGATCATTTGCGCCGCAGCAAACTGCAACAACTCGCCAGCGAGGCCGACTATAGCCAGAGGCTCCGGCGGCACCTGCTGGCCATCAGCGCTGCCCCAAATCCCAGCCAGCGTTGGCGGGCAGTGGCATCGGCAGCCGCAAGTTTGCTCGACGCCGATCTGGCATTGGTCGCATCGAAATCGGGGCGTCGCTGGCGAGTGCGAGCGATCAGCGATCTGGACTCGTTCGATCCGCGAAGCGCAACGGTCACCGCTGCCGAAAAGTGCCTTTGGCAGTTACACCGCGTTGATCAAAGGCATGTGCCAGGGGAAGTGCAACTGCTGGCCGAAGCGCCGGACTTGGCCGCCCTGCACGAGGCGCCTGCGGAGTCGGACCGAGCGGCTAGCGATCAATCGCCAGCGCCCGCGGCAACGGCCCTAGCGCCCGCGGCGACGACATCCGGCGATCGCGCGATCCAGCAGGAAACCGCTAGCCAATCGTCGGCGGAAGGGCTGCGCGACCTGCTCGCTTGCGACCGTTTGTTTCGCATGCCGCTCACGTCGGACGGCAATTGGCAAATGCTGCTCGCCACCGACCGAGCCGTCGACGCGATGAGCTTGACGTCCCGCGGATTGGAACTGACGCCGGCTCTCGGAGCACTGATCGCTGCGCCGGCAGCCGGGGCCGCAGTGCCCGTGTGGTTGAAGAGTTTGGGCGTTGGTACCAACAGCCAGCCGCAGCATGGCTGGCAGTGGAAAGTCGAGCGTTGGGTCGTCCGCGGCTCGATTGTCGGCCTGGTCGCCGCGATTGCCCTGTTCCCCACGCCGGACCAGGTTGCCACCGTAGCCGTGTTGGAAGCCGAAGCCAAACAAATGTACTACGCGCCGTCGACGGCGACGGTCCAGGACGTCCTGGTCGACAGTGGCCAGAGCGTCAGGGCCGGCCAGGTGCTGTTGGAGTTAGCCGATCAACAGCTGGACGCGCAACTGAATGAAGCGTCTGGTCAGAAGTTAGCTACCGAGACTCAGCTGGCTCAGGATATGGCAGCTCTCAAACGTGGCCAGCAGCCGCAGCCGCAACTCGACGAGCTCGAAAGCCGGACGGTGCAGTCGCGAATCACGCTCGCCGCACTCGACCAGCGATTGTCGATCCTGCAGGCCCAGTCCGAACGACTGACGATTCGCGCCCGCGAGGACGCGGTTGTCACGACTTGGGATGCTCGCAACCGTTTGCTCGGCCGCCCCGTTGCGGCTGGTCAACTGCTGATCGCTACCTGTGCCCTCGACGCCAACTGGCGCTTGCAACTTTCGATCGACCAGCAGAAAGCCGGATTGATTCAAGATGCGTTGGACGCATCCGCCGGCGGCTTGCCGGTCCATTTTTCCCTCAGCAGCCATCCATCGGAGGTGCGCACTGGTCGCCTGGTCGGCTTGTCCCAGCAATTGGTCAGCGACGAATCGGGCAGTGCCAAAGTTTTGGGAACGGTGTTGGTCGATTCCCCTTCGCTGCCCGCGCGAACCGACGGTGCCGTCGCACGCGCAGCCGTCGATTGCGGGCGCGTGCCTGCCGTCTGGCTCGTACTTCGCGACGCCGTGCGCGAGGCCAGCGCCTGGATCCGCATGACGTGGTAGCCGCCTGAAACTGGAGAGCGTCCGATGAACGATACGAAACATTTCGCCGCGTCGCAGGCTACGTGGCAAGCCGCCTGGCCCCTGCGTCGGTGCGGTCTGGCCTGCGGGCTGTTCTGGCTGCTCATGGGGCAGGCTGCAGATCACGCGCTGGCCCAGCCGCCTGGCCGGGCCGCGACGCAGAATGCGGTTGCCGCTTCGCCGACGGGCGAGTCGAGAACTGACACGACGGCGTCTGGCATCCAGTGGTGGCGCTCGGAGGACTGCCCGGTGCTGCTGGAGAAATCGGTCGAAGTTCCGGCGCTCGAGAGCGGTGTGCTGGAAACCGTCGAGATCGAACTGAACTCGCCCGTTGCCGCCGGTCAAACGCTGGGACGACTGGACGAAGAATTGGCGCTGATGGAGGTCAAGATCGCGCAGCTTCAACTGGCGGCGGCCAAAGAATTGGCTCAGGACGACACCGAAGTCAAATTTGCGCGCGTGGCGCTCCGCGGCGCGCAGCAGGAGCTGGACAACCACAGTGCGATCCAAGCCAGCGTCGCCGGCTCCGAGCTGCGGCGCTTGTCGCTGGCAGTCGGCCATGCCGAGGTCGCGCTGCAACGGGCTGAACATGCCAGCAAGCGGTTGGCCGTCGACGCAGAGCTCAAGGCGGCCACGCTGCAAGCAGCGAATTTGCGTCTCCAGCGACGCCACATCGTATCGCCCATCGATGGCATCGTCACCGCGCTACACCTGCACCAAGGCCAATGGATCGAAGCCGGCAAGCCCATCGCGGTCGTTGCCGACCTGGAACATTTGCTGGTCGATTGCCTGATACCGATTCAAAAGGTCGATCTCAAGCGGCTGGTGGGCTTGGAAGTGCGGGTTGAGTCGACTCAGACCGATGCCGGAAGTCCGCCGGTTCGCCTAGCTGGAAAAATCTCGTCGTACGATCCGCAGGTCAGTAGCCAAAGTATGATCCGCGTGCACGCCAGGATCCAGAACGCGCAAGAAGGGCAACGCTGGTTGCTGTTGCCCGGGATGAATGTACGGATGGAGGTGGCGATGCCCAGCGGCCAACCGGCGCTGATCAGCCGCCAGAGCGGCAGCAAGCTCTTCCCGCCGGGCGGCACGCGCTAGCCGCGCTGGCTCACCAGCCCATGACCATGTTGCTCTCGATAACCTTGCGGGCCTTCTCCAGGTCGCTGCCGGTCTCGTGCATATAAAGGCGAATGGCGTGCACCTTGTCGCCTGAAGATTTGGCCAGGCAGTCGCGGGCCACGCCGCAGATATCGACATGGCTGGTCGTCAGACCCAATACGCCCTTGGAGATGACCCAGGTGTCTCTGGGACGTTTGGTCATGCGCGTCACTTGATCGTTCGGGTATGCCTGCGTCACCACTTGCCGAGCTGCCTGCTCGTCGTTGGCCCAAGTGATGATGATATGTGCGTCAGTTTCAATCTCGAACAGTGGCATAAAGCACCTCCCGGCTCGGCATGAGAAACGAAGCGACAACGACTTCAATGTAGTCGATTATGCGCCCGTCTGAAAGTTGGGCGCGAGCCTCCGCAGGGGATCGCGCGGCCGAAGGCCCATCTACGTCCCGATCGCTGCCGGTTGTAGGGCTGGGGCTGCGCGGGTGGCCATCGCCGGCGGGCTTGCAGGGCTCCTCCCGTCGCTCGGCTGCAAATCGCTTGACGGCAAGGCCGGGCCAATTAGTGTGAATTTCGAGGCTTCTTCGTTCGGCACAACTCCCCCGATCGGTCAGGCTAATTCGCACTCGGTTCGTCACACGTCCGCTCGGCCCTCTCATCAGGACCCGCATCATGCTCAAAGCTCCTCGACTAGTTCTGCTCGCTCTGGCCGCCCTGACGACGATGTCGGGCAGCGTGACTGCGGTTGCTCAAGATCCATTTGGATTGGGCTACGCCTACTTGTTCGGTTACGGTGCGAGCAACACCTCGCGCATCAGCTCCTTCGTGCCGGCCCCGCCCTACTTTGCACTGCACCCACCGGTCTACTACGGCAAGCGGTACATGCGTCCGTATGGTGACAGCCCGTTTGCCAGTTGGCCCCAGTTACAGGCTTCGGCTAGTTACGCCCCCTACCCTGCCGCGCCGCATGCCCAAGTATTGGTCAATCCCTATGCACCGTGTTGTAGCCCGGCCGACCAGGCTCCGGCCGAGCATGTCAGCCCGGTCGTTTCCAAACGCGCCACGGCCGCAGCATCTGCTGAGCCACTGGTGATCGACAACCCCTACTTCCGCGCAAGCGCGGCCGCCCGCCTGGTCGCGACCGGCGACCAGAACGCTGAGAGCAACGTCGAGAACTAAGTCGCGGCGACGCGCGAGTTCGAGTCGCATCGCGGATCGCCAGGGCCGCGAGCGCATCCAAATTTACTGCCGGGCAAGGTTCACGGTTTTGCCGCCGTGTGCCTTGCCCGGCTTCGGTTTTGGTGCCGCGTGAATCCGGCCGTCGAGGGCTGGGACGGCGGTATGCCCCCTACGCAGTTCAGGATTCGGTCGCATAATTGATCTAAACAACGCTCGCCCAAGCCCCACTCTCGCCAATTGGACGAGGCATGATCAATACGCTCTACCTTCCCGAACTTCGCGAGATGCTCGCCGAGCATAACGGAGCCGAGCTGCGCGAGTTCTGCATGGCCTTGCACCCGGGGCGCACGGCCGAGTTCATGGAAGGGCTATCGTCACACGAAGCTTGGGAAGTGTTGCAGTTTGCCGATCCGCAGCTGCGCACCGAGATCTTCAGCTACTTCGACGCCAACGAGCAGATGGAGATTCTGCTCCAGGAGGACGACAAGCAGGTTGCCGAGCTGATTACGAACCTGCCGGCTGACGATGCGGTGGACCTGCTCAGCGAACTGCCCGACGAGCGGGTCGAGCACCTGCTGGCCTTGATTCCGGCTCCCGACCGCCGGGATATTCGTCGCCTGCAAACATTTGAGGAAGGCACCGCCGGCGCCCTGATGACGACCGAGGCGGCGTGCCTGGACGAACGCTTGACCGTTCGCGAAGCCCTCGAAAAACTATCGCGGCAAGCCGAGCATCTGGAAACGATTTACTACATCTACGTAGTCGATGACACCAATCATTTGAAAGGCGTCGTCAGCACGCGTTGCCTGGTTTCCTCGATCGGCAAACCCAACCGCCGCATCGGCGAATTGATGGAAACCGATTTGATCGTGGCCCGCGCCAGCGACGATCAGCAAAGCGTCACGCAAAAGGTCGCCAAGTTCAATTTGCTGGCCATTCCGGTGGTCGACAATCAAGGGCACATGCTGGGCATCATCACGCATGACGACGTAATCGACGTCGTCATGGAAGAGGCGACTGAAGACGCGCAGCGCATCGCAGCGGTCGATCCCCTGGAAGACAGTTACACGCGAACCGGCATTCTCACGCTCTCGTGGAAACGCGGGATGTGGCTGGGCATCCTATTCTTTCCGGGCATGATCACCGTCTTTAGTCTCGAACACTACCAAGACCAGCTCAGGAAGTTCATCTGGCTGCCCTGGTTTCTGCCGTTGATCATGGGCTGCGGCGGCAATTCGGGAAGCCAGTCAGCCACGTTGATTATCACAGCCATGACTGCGGGCGACGTGCGCGTGAGCGACTGGCTCAAGATCGTGGTCCGCGAACTGTCGACCGGCCTCTTGCTAGGAACAGCGCTCGGTCTAGTGGGCCTGGTGCCGGCGCTCCTGGTGGCGCCCAGTCCATGGGCAGCGTTGATCATTCCCACGACCGTGCTGTTGGTGGTCATGTGCGGCACGATGACCGGGTCGCTGCTGCCGATGTTCTTTCAAAGTCGCGGTTGGGATCCTGCCTTGATGAGCAACCCGTTTGTGGCTGGCATTAACGACATTCTCGGCATCCTGCTGTATGTCAACGTCGCCTGGCTATTCCTCGGCTCCTGACGTTGGCGCTATGGGGTGGTCGAGTGCCGCCGCGGGGACTGCGCCTCGGAACAATCAGCTGGACACGGTCGCCGGCGTGGCCGCTCGGTCGGGGCCGAGATACAGGTTCAGCAGTTGGCTTTGCACCTTGATGGCGCGGATGAGCGTCCACAAATGCTGGACGCTGAACTGGCACGGCTCGGTGCTGGCCAGGCACTCGAGGTCCTCGGCGATAGCCGCATGCTGATCCTCGTGCAGGGCCAGCTGCAGCGTTAGTTCGCGGATCTGCCGGTCGAGCATCTCGAGCTGGGCGGCCTCATCGTCCAGGTCCAGCTGCGGATTGGCGTGGCACAGCAGCATGGCCATGCGGAACACTTCTGCCGGGGCAGCCGCGGGCATACAGGCGGAGACTTGCTCGAGGAAACGGATCGGTTCCATTGACAACTTGTTTTCTTTTGCGAAGTAACTGGTGCGTTCGTCGCCGCGCGGGGGACCAGGTTGCTCCAGCGGAGCTGGCAGGAGCAATCCAGGGGGCGGCGTGCCGAGTGGGGACCAGGGCGTAACGGGCAAGTCTACGCCACGCGCCGGCCCAAGGGCCGATTTCCCCATTTGAATGTCTGGCGTGCTCATGCTCCGGGGCTGTTCGTTCCGATCGTAGTAGCTGGAAGGCCGCCCCACGCGCGTAGTTGACAGCAAACTATCCTATGCCTAGGATTCGAGCGATCGGCGGAAGAAGTGCATTCTCGTTGGAGGATTTAGAAAGGTTTCCCATGACTCACGTTGTCACCAAGCCCTGTGATGGTTGCCGCTACACGGACTGCGTCGTCGTTTGCCCCGTGCAGTGCTTCTACGAAGGGGAGAAGATGCTCTATATCCACCCGGAGGAATGCATCGACTGCGAGGCGTGCGTGTCGGAGTGCCCTGTGGAAGCGATTTTCCACGAGGATAACGTGCCCGAAGAATGGAAGAGCTACGTCCAGCTGAACGCCGAGATGGCTCCGAAGAGCCCGGTGATCACCGATA
>JBQCJB010000325.1:0-2449 GCA_051953155.1 Aureliella sp.
GTGATGCTCGATCCAGGTGCGATGCTCGACTGGCTCAGCCAAAGGTCGACGACGGGTGATTCCGTGTCACCCGAGACGGTCAGGGTGAAGTGCTGTTCTGCCGTAAGTCCCCGCGCGTCGGTCGCCAACACCGTCACGTCCTGGTCGCCGATCGATTCCTCAGTCGGCCGCCAGGTGATCGTCCCGCTGCGTGGGTCGATCAGCATACCTACCGGTGCCGCCGGCAGCGAATACGTAACTTCGTCTTCGGTGTCATTGGCGTGAGCAAGATAGCGGTAAGTCGAACCGATGGTGGTTGTCGTCACTGTCTGGCTGACGAAGACTGGCGGCAAATTGACTCCGCGAACCGACAGGGTGAACTGCTGGTATCCGACCAGACCGAGTGAACTGGTCGCGGTGACCAGCACGCGGTGCATGCCCAGGTCGTACTCGTCGGGGGACCAGGCGATGCGGCCAGTCGCACCGTCGATCGTCATGCCGACGGGCGCCGTGGCCAGTGCGTACGTCAACTCGGCTTGCTGAGGATCCTCGGCCAATGCGTCGTAAGCGTAGCCTTCCGAGGCGGTGGCAAACGTCGGGGGCGTCGAGATGAAGGCTGGCGGAAGGTCGCGACGGCGAGCGTCGACCGCGATCGCATAGGACTGCGCCGCGCTACCGCCGAGGGCGTTGCGCACTTCGATGCGGACCAGCGTCGAAACCGACTCCTGGCCAGGTGCAGGTTGCCAGATGATGCGGCCACTCTGGCTGTCGATCTCCATACCGACGGGGCCTTCGAGCAGTGCAAACGTCAACGCAGTTTGCGTCGGATCGGCAGCCGTGACCGAGTAAACGTACTGCGAGCCGACGCTCGCCGTTACCGGCGGCGAAGAAAGGATGCTCGGCGAACCGATGCCGCTGGAATCGCCCACCTGCAAAACGAAACGTTGGCTGGCCACGCCGCCGCGGCCGTCGCTGACCTGGATCGAGACCGAGCTTGTGCCGGCTGCGGCCGCGTCGTAACGAATCTGTCCCGTCGCGCTGTCGATCGTCATACCGACTGGCCCCTCGAGCAGTTCGAACTCCAGCGCGTCGTTATCGGCGTCGCGAACCACGACGTCGTAGCGGTAGTCACTGCCGGGCAATGCACCGGTATTCGGAGCCGAGAGAAAAACTGGCGGGCGATTGGGCGGGGCCAGCCTCACTTCCAACTGAAAACTCTGCGTGGTCGAGCCGCCACGCGCGTCGCTGGCGACGATCGAAATCCGATGCGTGCCTAACTGATCGGCTGTGGCTGTCCAAATCAGCTCGCCTGTCGAAGGCTCGATCGCCATTCCCTCAGGGCCTTCGGTCAGCGCATATTCGATGCGCGTGCTATCGGGATCGACTGCGCGAGCCGCGTAGCGAAACACGCGGCCGATGGCAGCCTGGAACTCGGGCGTCGACACGAACCGCGGCGGGCGATTGCCGCCGACGAGCACCGACAGCTCGAGTGAAAATCGATCGCGGGCTGGATCGTTAAACGCCAGAGCAATCGGCTGGCTGGTCGAGCCTCGGGCCAAGCCTGCCTTGGGGATTTCCGAGTCCAGGATTAACAGCGGATGCCCATCCACATCGACTGCGTCCGGCTGGTCGAGCGAAACGGCAGCGGAGGATAGTCGATCGATCCGCACCCCAACCGACCGGTCCAGCGGCGTCGCATCGTCGTTGATCAAGCTCATTTCTGCCACGAGCCGGTTGCTGCGACGATTGAAGGTCGTGTTCGAAAACAGAACGCGAGTCAATGAGGTAACGTCCTGGCTATTCTGCTCGTCAAAGCCGCCGTCGCTCTCGGTCACGCCGAACAATCGCAGCGTCGTTGCGGCTGTCTGGCCGAAAGTATCGGTGGTGGCCAGCTGGATTGTCTGCTGGCCGGGCTGGAGATCGACGGCTGCGAAAAAGTTGCCCGCGGCATCGAGTGCGTCGACATGCCGCCCATCCACCGTTACTTCGACCACAACCGCGCCAGGCGAACCGGCGGTCGCCACGCCGGTGATGAGTTGCCGTCCGACAGCGAGTTGGCTATCGGGAGCCGGCGAGAGGACACGAATGGTCGGGGCCGCGGCATGCCATGCCACCTGAGCCGATTGCACGCGGTCGCCTACGGACGCTGTAATCGTGTCGATGCCCGCCGTGTCGCTGGTCAGCTGAATCGAGGCTCGGCCCGTGCGGTCCGTTACGACCGACTGCGTACGCTCCTGGGCGCCATGGATGACGAAGTCAATGCGCACGCCTGCCAGCGGCTGGCCATTGCCGTCGGCGACGGCAGCCGTCACGGTGTGCAACGTGCCGACTGGCAGTTCCGCGCTAGCCACGCGCGCCAGTCGTCGGTGGTCCTCGCGGAGAAGATGTTCATGACCCGAGAACCTCCAGGTAGTTCTTGTTGTACATGATGCCGAGGATGTTCCCGAACGGGTCGTCGACCGCCGCGGTG
>JBQCJB010000326.1:0-2094 GCA_051953155.1 Aureliella sp.
GCTGCTTGTACTCCGGCGTCTGGATGGTCATCCAGTTTTCGTCCAATGTCAGCGTGCGGATGCGTTGGGCGCTGCGGTTGATCAAGTCGTAATCCTCGGTGGCGATGCCCTCGAGGATTTGTTTGGCCGGCTCGAGTTTCAACTGCATGAACATCTTGATCGGCTTGGAACCCGGTTCGTTCTGGCCGTTGGGAGCTCCCTTTTGGGCAAACACCGCGGCGGCCAGCATGGACAGGACAGCGATCGAAGCCAGTGTGTGAGGCAAGAACCGTTTCATGGAAATCACTCTTTTCCTCGGGGCGAAGCCAAACCTGCAACGTTCACTCACTGTAGCGAAAACTCAGCTGGAAAACATCAGCGCGACTCGGCGGCCAAAGCAGACTCGAGCGGTTTTCCATCGGCTGAAAACTTGTCCAAGCCGAGCAGCTTGGCAATCGTCGGCGCAATATCGATGTTCTCGACGTGCTCGAGCTTGACACCCTGACGGATGCCGCGGCCTGAGAGCACGCACAGCGCATTCATCTTCTTGGATTCCGAAACGAAGCCGTGCGAGCCGAGAGCCGTCTTGGCTTCGGTGTTGGTCGTGACAAACGTATCCCCTTCGACCGATGCCGATACTGCGTATCCATCCTTGGCCACCAGCACCGCATCGGGGGCCTGCGAATATTCGCGCGGATGGGGCAGACCGAGCTCTGAGAAGCGATCGGGCAAGACGACGTCGGCAACTCCCTCCTGTCCGCTGAACAGTTCCTTGACGCGTTGGCGATCGGCTGCGGCCTCGCCGGGATTCGTGCAGTACACCAGCCCGATACCACCTTCGGGCACGACATGCACCCGGGCCTCGCTGATCTTGCCAGCCTCTGCTTTGAGCAGCCCGTTATCGCGTAGGACCACGTTCGGCCGCAATGCCTTCGGGGTCGACGTGAACCCGTGGTCGGAAACGACGATCAAGGTCGTTTGGTCGCGGATGCCCGCGTCATCCACCGCTTCGACGATTCGAGCCAGGCACATGTCGGCATACGCATTGGCCGTATATCCAGCCGGAGTTTGCGGGCCAAGCGAATGATGCGTGCCGTCGACATTCAGCAGATGCACCAGCAACAGATTCGGCTTGCGCTCGCGGATGACATGGCGGGCGGCCTCGGTCCAGACCAGGTCGCGCCCCACCGAGCTCTGGGTGCGAAATGACGCGTCGGACTCATCGGTCAGCAGGCCCAGCTTGACCAGTTCGGCTCGCAGCCGCGGCGTCGAATGCTCCAGAGGATCGGGCACGTCCGGAAAACTGTCGTCAAGCGATTTCGATCCGCGCGTGCATGGCCAATTGATCTCGCCGGTGCGAAGACCCTCAGCGTGGGCCAGGTCGACCAGCGTCGGAATGCGCACTAGATCGCTCTGGTCGCGTTTCGGATCTACCGTGGTCGGCGATCCGATTGGGCCGCGGACGAGCACGCCGTTGGCCAACACGCCGTGCTTTTCCGGGCGCACGCCAGTGACCAAGGTCGTATGGTTCGGCCAGGTGACCGAGGGATTGGAGACCTTCATGCCGTCTGGAGCGATCGAGCCTTCGCGAGCCAGTTTGCGAATCGTCGGCAGCGGTGCCTTCGGATCGTTGACCAGATAAGCCGCCAGACCGTCGAGGCAGACCACGATCACATGCCGGTCTTTCTCCGCAGCTTTCGCAGGTGCCGGTCCCGCAGACACGATGGCCATGGCCAGCCCGAGCGCCAGGCTCGCACCGCGCAGTATGTCAAGCTTCATTGCATTCCTCAGACGATTAAACGAAGGCCCACATTTCAGTTCGAACAGTTTCCAATACTGATGCGAAACGCGGCCCGCGCCAAGCGGCCAGCGGGAAACGCCTACCGGTGCGGCGGTTTTCCGATTAAAACTGGCGTTGTTTGGACGCGAAGAGCGCGGCGGGCTCGCAGGTGAGTTGCATTTAAAGGATCGCCCAATGGTACCGATCGACTTGTCCGGCCGCGTGGCCGTGATCACCGGGGGCATCCAGGGCTTGGGAAAGGCCACGGCTGATTTGCTGGTGCGTTCCGGTGCGTGGGTCGCGGTGAATTACTTCGATGATCCGGAGGGGATCAG
>JBQCJB010000327.1:0-2749 GCA_051953155.1 Aureliella sp.
CGCAGATGACCTTCTCATCCGTATACCCACACGATCGTGCGAAGGTCGAAAGGAAAGGCCGGACAAGGGAAGAATTGCATCAAGTGATCAGTTGGCTGACCGGGTTCGATGACAATATGTTGCAGACACTTATCAACGACAAAGTGACCTTCGAACAATTCTTTCAGCAAGCGACTTTGAACCCCAATGCCCACCTTGTTACCGGCGTCATCTGCGGCTATCGCGTTGAAGAAATCGAGAATCCGTTAACTCAGCAAGTCAGACGCTTGGACAAGCTGGTAGACGAACTTGCGAAAGGACGAAAGATGGAGAAGATACTGCGCGAGGGATAGACTCGATTCGAGTCGTTGACGGTTGTTTTCCTGCTTTATTGCTTCTCAGTTGGCCCACTGCGAAGCGTTTTTGATGACCGGTGGCCGTACATCAACGTATTCCTCAGTTCTCCTGGCGGGGGAGCAAAAACATCTGCCGTGATCGCGGGGCTGGTTCTCGCCGGCTGCGCTTCACGCAGCGGAAACCGAATTGCCGCACTCTTCGCGGCTGGGTTCGCCTTTATCTTGCTCGGGAGCTTCTTCAATGCGATGCTCGCTGCCTGGTCTCTGGACCATCGCACCGAGTTGCAAACACGCGGCGGGTTCTCGCTACTTTTGCGGAGCGAAAGGCGACTAACGAAGTGGACCTAACGTCCGTTCTTGACGCTGCGGTAAGTGAGAGAAGTGCCGAGCTGTTTTTTTGGGGCTTCGGAATAGAGCGGAGGGCGGGTGCTAGACAGGCCGGAGGCCTGTCCTACTTCTTGGGAGCGAGGGGACGGCTGATCAGCATTTTTAGTTTCGACGTCGGTGTGGTCAGCCTTTTACCCAGCACATCCTCTTCGGTGAAGCGGGCAAGCAAAATTTCACCATCGGTCGAGCGATTGCGATCGTACGAGATGAAAATCGTGCCGTCAGGAGCCTGGATACCATCGGGGTAGGAGACGCCGGAACGCTCATCCAAAACCAGCCCTCCCCGCCATGTCGCTCCATCGTCCTCAGAAAGCCACGCACTTAACTGCACGCGCCCCCCGTGGGCATCGAGGCGATCGCCATGCTTGATCAGCAGCAGCCGACCAGAAGCCAACCGCCGAATATGAAACCTCGCGTTTGGCTGGCGAATCCCGGGCGGCTCGCTGGCTTCGGACCACGACCGACCGCCATCGGTGGATTGGCTCTGCATAATGCCTTTGCTGGTGCGAGCCAGCATCCACAGCGATCGATCCTTGCGTTCGACGATCATGTGTTCATGCCAATCGGGATTGGGGAACAGCGCGCGGCCGCGGCGCTCCCAGGTCTCTCCCTGGTCGGAGGAAACAAACACGTTCGCCCCGCGTAGTGGATCCAATTCGGCAAAGCATCCGCGAAACGGTCCGAAACCTCCGCGCTGGTCGAGCGACACAGGCAACATCCACTCACCGTTGGAAAGGACGGTCGGTTTGTTCAGCGTCACGCCGTGCCAGATGCGTCGCGGCGCGGACCATTGCGGCTGGTCGTCATCTGGATTGTCGCAGCGGGCACACCAGACGCCGGCGCGACCGTCGAACATGTCCATCGACTGATCGAAAAAGAGCCAAAGGCGCCCCAGCGGATCTGTCCAGAGATTGCCAACCAACACGCTACGGTCGCGCGGAAGCGCAGGATCGTGCGCGTCAACGACTAGACGCGGTGCCGACCACTGTTCGCCAAGATCATCGCTCGTCGCCAGAACGAAGAACGCCTTTGGGCTGTCGCCGCCAGCCACCCAACACGCCCAAAGCCGTCCGCCCGGTGTCTGGGCGATGCCAATGGTCATGCCATAGTCGAGTTGACCGTAAGCGTACTTCGGCAGTGGCGACGTGTTGAGCGTAGGCGGCACCAACGCGTTATCAGCTAACTTCTCCATTTGCGCGGTGCGGTCAGCTTCTGCGGCCCGCGATTCCGGCTTAACACTGCCGTTACGTTCAGCGGCACTTGGTGGGGCTTGCGCGGACACCGGCACTCCAGCGGTCAGCCACACCAGGGCAAGTACCGAGCCGAGGAAGCCAGCCTCGGACCGTAGGAAAATAAAACGCGATCGCTTTCTGTTGCGCGCCAAGATTGCCACCAACCTGAAAGAGTTTGATTCAGCCGAATGCGGGCTTTCAGTTTACAGCATCTTACGGTCAAGCGCTGTGGCGTCGGACCGATTAAAGCTCCAGCCAACAAGTAGCCCACAATCGGCGACAAGCGTAGCCACTGAGTCAACAATCCCAAGAACCAGGCTGCAGTGATACCAACCGCAACCGTGGCGATGAGCGGAAACTCCTCCACGTTAAGCTTCCTTCGTGATCAGCTCCGCGGAAGTAGCGCGCACCTGCCCCACAGCTTCCGGGGGCCCCAAAACGGACCGAGAAAACCAAACTAGGAAATGACCCAACGGAACATTTTTCTCGGGCGCAGCCGATGGTGGCTTGTGCGCTGCGTGCGCGCTACTTTCGCTGAGCGAAAGGCGACTCTAGGCGAAAGGCGACTAACGGGTTGGCTGGGGACAGACACTGACCGCGGAGACGAGCGTCCGGGGGTACATTGATTGACTTCGCTCGATGGTACCTTTGGGCCAGCCAATGGATCGATCACCGCGACGGCTGGGTGAACTTTGTCGTTCGTCGAACTACGATCTTTCGACCGCAGGAGACATACTAAATGCATGTACTGCTAGCCCAAGCTGCTCTGCCCGGTACGTCATTCCTGGGTTGGAT
>JBQCJB010000328.1:0-10672 GCA_051953155.1 Aureliella sp.
TCGCAGCTCCGGTTGATCGACGGCGCCGCCAGTGAAGCGGCATTCCAAGGTCCCCCCGCGTCCGCCGCGATGCACCAGTTCGAGCCACAGGCACGCCGGCGGCGACGCGGCCGACTCATCAGTTATGCAAAACCGAAGCGACTGGCGCGGGGCGAGCGTTTGAACGCTTGAAGGCTCACAAGAAAAACCTTTGCCGGGTTCCACTCGCACTTGCCAGTGCGGCTCGCGCGGACGCGGGCGGGCAGCCTGCGGCATCTCGAGGCGCAGCTGCAAGCGATCGCGCTCCAAGGCAACGGCGGGTTGATGGGCAGCGTCGGGCGATTGGCCCGCCGCGTCGGAACCCTGCCCCTGGCCGGCATCGGCGTCAGCCTCCGCTGCGGCCAAAGCTGCCGAGACCTGCTGCATCACATCCGGCCCAGCACCAGGCCGTGCATCGGGCTTAGCATCGGTCCCAGCGTCGGGCTTAGCGTCGGGCTTAGCATCGGGGCCAGCGCCGACATTATCAGCTGCCGCGTCGCGCTCGGCCACGACATCGTTTTGTGTCGACGAGGGTGGTTGCGGCGCAATCGGTAACGACGCCGTCGATGGCGCAGCTACTGCGACCGCTGCCAGTGGCAAGGTCGCAGGGCTCGTGGGCTCACCACTCGGCACGATCGTCGGCTGAGTTTTGAGAATGTCGGCCGCGTTGGTCCACTCGTTCGTAAAGCTTGCTGCCGGCAGCTGCGTCGGTCCCGCCCCGGAGGTGCTCGCATTTGTCTTAGCAGATGTCGCCGCTGGTGTTCGTTCGCGGCCGCTGGTCTGGGCATCATCGCGCGAGGCACGCCGCGCCGCTGGTTTTGGTTCAGGTGGACCTGCCGATGATCTGTTGCCGAGGGTGAGTGGCGATTGGGGCGCTGGCGAGTCACCGGAGGTGAACAGCGACCACAGAGTGAGCAGTCCTACCAGGCTCACACCCGCCAGTGCGGCCCCGAGAACTTTGACGCGCGCGGCAAGGCCTGCGCTGCCGAGCATCGTCGCTCCGCTGACGCGCCGCGAGCCACGCTTGCCAGTCGAGATCGCACGCGCGAGCGGCGCATCGCTGCGCTGGCCCTCTGCGCCCGAGCCCGGCAGATCGAGTCGTCCGCTTGGTCCGGTTACACGTAGCTGCGCGCGAGTTCCTTCACCGGGCTCGAGCCACCCGTGTATCGCCTTCAGCGCCGAGGCAGCCAGCGCTCCGTCGACGCCGGCCAAGACGAGCCGGCCATCGTCCTCGACTTCTAGTTCGGTCCAATCGGAATCGGTCCGATCTGAGTCTGTCCGATCGGAGTCCGTCCAATTTGAAACGGTCTCGGCGAGTTGGCAGGCCCAGTCCCGACAGACGGTCTGCGGAGGCGGACCAAAGTTGTCCAGTAGCCAGCGTATGGAAGGCACGGCAAAACTCCCGGTTTGGTCGGTTTAGGGACAGTATAGGGGCGGGGACAAGAGTTTCGCACCACTGGTCGCCAGCTATAGCGGCCGTAGCTTTTTCGCTTCCGATCGCGATTATCCCTGGCGGCTGCGGACTTCTGCTGCGTTTTTCCAGGCATTTATTCAAGCTGGCGAAGTGGCCAGCGCGGTCGGCTCGGCAGCCGCGTCCTAAAGCGTCGCCGGCCAACGGCTTACGAAGCAGCCTGGCAAAGCCTTCGCCAGACGAGGGGCGAGCAGCCGACATTTTTTCCACGGTTCCGGGCTAGCGTCGATGAAGATTTTAAGAGAGGCTACCGAGAGGAAATGCGTGTAAGCTCCGCTCTAGGGCGACCAATCGCCTCGCGCCGCCCTTCGATGACCGTGGCTCCATGTTTGACACTCAAGCTAGCAAACCTAAAATCGGCCGAGCCCAACACGGGCAGTTCAGCAGTTCGACCGCAGCGCCAGGATTGGTGGCCCTCTTTTGGAGCGTTGCGAGCGAACGATGCGCAGGGCAGGGTTTGCCCGGCGGTCTAACAGGAACCAATGTCGCGCGGCACCTTGCGCGATGTGACCGATAGGAGTGCGCGCACAGCATGGCACAAGATGTGAACCAGAGCGAAACGGAAGTCGCCGCCCAAGTGCGATCGGCTCTGGTGGCACGGATAAGCCAGGAGCGATTCGAGTTATGGATGCCCGCCGACTGCGAGTGGTCATGGGCCGACGGTGCGCTCACGCTCAGTTTCCCGACCGAGTTTGCGCGGCAGATTGCCAAACGCATGCTCCAAGATGACCTGCGAGCCGCGCTTAGCGAGACGGTCGGTTCAGGTGCCGCGCTGCAACTGCAAGTCAGCGATGCGCCGGCGACCGCGCCGCTAGATCGGTCGGCCGAAGTGCTCAGCGGCGCTCGCGCCGATGCTCGCTCCGATGCCAGCACTGCGCCGGTTGCCGTGGCCATGCTCGCCCGCAGCAGCGCTGCCGACGAAACGCACTCGAGCGAAGCTGCGTCGACTAATCGCACTATTCCGATGCGCGACTTTGCGCGAGCCGAGCGCACTTCGTCCGCCGCTCCGTCGGGCTCGATGGCAAGCCGCGCAGCCGAGCAATCTGCCGGATCGGCAGACAACGCCGCCGCGGCTGTGTGCGCCCCCTCGACCTCCGGCGAAAACGCTGCGACCGCAGCTCGCAGCCGAGCCGACTTTTGGTCGGACTTCGTCCCCGGTTCCTCGAGCCAATTGGCCTGGACGACGATCAATCTCATCGCCAACGAACCAGGCCGCATGACCCCGGCCTTGGTGCACGGACCTTTCGGCGTCGGCAAATCGCACTTGGCCAGTGCCCTGGCACAGCGGCTGCGGTCTCAGCGACGCCAACGCCGCGTGCTGCACATTACGGCTGAACAATTCACCAATGACTTTACCGAAGCGATCCGCGGTAGCGGTCTGCCAATGCTCCGCCGCAAGTACCGCGACGTCGACACATTGATATTGGATGATCTTCAGTTTCTGGTCGGCAAGAAAGCCACGATCAACGAACTGCGGCATACGCTCGACAACCTGCTCAAGTCCGGACGTCAGGTCGTCTTCTTTGCCGATCGATCTCCAGCCGATCTCGAGGCGTTGGGCAGCGATTTCGTCGGCCGGCTGCGAGGCGGTCTGGTCAGTCCCCTGCTGCCGCTGGACGAAGACACCCGGTATCAAATTCTCAAGCGAGACTTGCGCGCGGCCGAAGTGGCGGTCTCCGATGACATCGTGTTGCAGATCGCGGCGCGAGCGATCGGCGATGGCCGGCTGCTCAAGGGTATCGTCAAACGTTTGATGGCTGCCTCGTACATTCGCGAGGACAAGCTCACCTGGGACGAGTGCTGGAACGCGATCTACGACCTGATTCAAGGCACGCAGCCGATCGTGCGACTGGGTGACATCGAGCGAGTGGTCTGCGAAGTCTTCGGGCTGGAGCCGAACAGTCTTCAGTCGGATCGCAAAACGCGCTCCGTCAGCCAGCCGCGGATGTTGGCCATGTTCTTGGCGCGCAAATATACGCCAGCAGCCTACCAAGAGATCGGCGACTTCTTTGGACACCGCCGGCACAGCACGGTCATCTCGGCGGAAAAGACCGTCGGCAACTGGCTGGAAGACAACGCCAAGCTCCAGCTGCCTCGCGGTTCGCTGGCGATCCGCGAAGCCATGCGGCACGTGGAAGCCAACCTTCACGTAGGCTAACTCGCGCCAGCCCATGGGCGCGGAGTCTCGCCCTATTCACTAAGCGGTAGCTCGCTCACGGCGGGGCGGCTACAGTAATGGGACAACGGGCTTACCGCATCTTGGCTGTCACGTTTTCCTTCCGCTCGGGATTGAGAGGGGGCGCTGCGCAATGACTTCGCCTGGTCTTTGGCTGAGTGCCGCGCTGGTCGCGGCGGTTATCGCGGGTCCGCACTTGCCGGCGGCCGAACCGGTCCGCCAACTTTGGACGACTTCGCAACTGCACGGTGGGCCCGACGAGCCGTTGCCGCTACGCCTGGAGCCAGCGTTCCCGCGGCTGACTTTCCAAGACCCGATGCACGTGCGTTGGCAGCCGGATCTGCAGCGATATTTCGTATGCGAACTCGGCGGCAAGATTTGGAGCTTTCCCGACGACCCGCAAGTGGCCTCGGCCGATCTGGCGATCGACTTCAAAGAGTCGCTCAAGTCGTTTGATCCCGAGCGCAGCTCCGGATGCGATAGCCTCTACTCGCTGGTCTTCGATCCCGACTTCGCCAACAACCGCTTCCTTTACACCTGCATCATCTTCAGGAGCAAAACCGGTCGGCCGCTACCCGATGGCAGCCGCATTTCTCGATTCCGAGTCTCGAAGGAGCAGCCGCCGCGGATCGACGTCGACAGCGAGCTGCCGATCATCACCTGGCTCGCGGGCGGCCACAACGGAGCTGATTTAGCGTTCGACTCCAGAGGATGTTTGCTGATCAGCACCGGCGACGCGACGGCGCCGAGTCCTCCCGATTCGCTTGGCACCGGCCAGGACATCAGCGATTTGCTCTCGAGCGTCCTGAGGATCGACGTTCGCGGGGCAACGCCCGAGCAACCGTACACGATACCGGCAGACAATCCATTTCGCCTAACGCCCGGCGCGCGGCCCGAAGTCTGGGCCTACGGCTTTCGCAATCCTTGGCGAATATCGTTCGACCCGCCCTCCGGCCAGTTGTGGGTCGGCGATGTCGGTTGGGAGAAATGGGAATTGATCCACCGCGTCGAGCGCGGCGGAAATTATGGTTGGAGCGTTCGCGAGGGGAACGAACTGCTACAGCCCGACGCGCCGCTCGGCCCGACGCCGATCTTGCCGACGCGGGTGGCTATCTCGCACTCCGATGCCGCCTCGATCACCGGTGGCTTTGTCTACCGCGGCCAGCAACTGCCGCAGATCGCCGGGCAGTATCTCTTCGGCGATTGGATAACGGGCCGCATCTGGAGCGTCCCACTCGATGACTTCAGCCCGCATCGCGAAGTCGCCAGTGGCCAGCTGCGGATCATTGCCTTTTCGCCCGATCGCAACGGCGAACCGCTGGTGGTGAACCATCTGGCCGGCACCACGCTGTTCCGGCTGGTCGCCAATCGCGACTACGACCGCCAACTCGAGGCGGCCCGCAACTTTCCCAGACGCTTGTCGCAAACCGGACTGTTCTCCGACGTGCGGGAGCACAAGCTCGAAACAGGAGTCCGACCGTTTACGATCAGCCAACCGCAGTGGGCCGACGGCGCGACAGCGGTGCATGCGATCGCATTGCCCGAGATGGCGAAGGTCACCGTGTTCGACCAGCCGCAGCCGGTCGGGACAATTGCCATGTTCAACAGTCGCCTGCACTATCCTCCCGGAACGGTGCTTCTCAAGACGCTAACCTTGCCTGCGAACGGCCATCGGATCGAAACGCAGTTGTTGGTCTTCGACGGTAGGCTGTGGAACGCGATGACCTATCTCTGGAACTCCGAACAAAGCGACGCGGAACTGGCGCCGGCGGAAGGCTTGGAATTCGAACTGCCCGGCACGGCTGGCCAGCGCTGGCGCGTGCATAGTCGCAGCGAATGTTTGCAGTGCCACAATCCATGGCCCGAGACGACGCTGGCCTTTACGCCAGAGCAACTGCATCGCCCCGACCTCGGCGCGCGTTCCGAGTGGCTCGCACTAGCTCGCGATGGCTACGTGGAAACGCTCGATCGCCAACGACGGCCCATCGAAGCGGAGCGCTGCGTGCGGCGGCCACTGCGCACGAGCGACCGCGAGTCCTCCGAGCCAGACTCGGCCAACGAACGCGGCGCGCAGGACCGGATCGCCGAGCGGGCCCGTGCTTACCTGCACGCGAACTGCGCTCACTGCCACCAGAACGGCGCCGGAGCCGCAGTCGATCTTTCGCTGAGGATGAATGACCAGGTGCCTGCTATGAAGGCGCTGGGCGTGCCGCCTGCTAAAGGAAGTTTTGGACTGCTCGACGCCAAGTTGATCGCGCCGGGCGACCCGGCGGCCAGCGTCCTGCTCTACCGGATGGCTTCCAGCTCGATCGGACGCATGCCCCACATCGGCTCGCGCGAAGTCGATTTTCATGGCGTGGCCCGGGTCGCCGACTGGATCGAAAGTTTGAACGATTCGCCGCCTTAGGGCAGCTCGGTCGCGGCCGCAGGTCGGTCTCAGCGCATCGAGCGGCTCGCCGCAAATCTCGTCGACCCTGCCAGCGGTGCCCCGGCGTCGTCGAGCGATGCGGCCGCAGCCGAGGCTCGCGCGCAGCGAATGCGCACCGCCCTGCAGTTGGCTGTGGAACTGGCTCGAGCACGAGCCGACTCGGCGACGACTGCACTGCCTGAGTCGGCCGCACGGCACACAACACAGCTGTCCGAAACGCCGCTGTCCGAAGCGTCGCTCGCCCGCTTGGCAGCAGCAGTCGATCCGCTGGTCAGTAGTCTGTTCGAGGGCTTCTTGCCTGCGGGGCAGCGACAGCGGCGACTCGGTCCCAGCGCGACGTTCGCCGACGTGGCTGGCTTAGCCGGCGACGCGGCCGCTGGAGAAGCTTGGTTCTTTGACGCGTCGCGATCCCAGTGCGCGCGCTGCCATCGAGTCGGTTCGCGCGGGATCGCCGTCGGGCCTGACCTGACCGACATCGGCCAGCGGCAGACTGCCGCGCAGCTGTTCGAAGCTCTGGCCGATCCGAGCCGCGTAGTCGCTCCGAAGTATCAAAGCCACATTTTGGTTTTGGCCGACGGAAAGGTCGTTACCGGGCTGCTGGGGAAAGAGACCGATGAGGAACTCACGCTGACCAATGCGCAGGGTGAGCGCGTAACGTTGGCGATTTCCGATATCGACTCGCGGCGCCCCAACCCCAAGTCTCTGATGCCCGAGGGACTGACCAGCGAGCTGACCGCCCAGCAACTGGCCGACCTGTTGGCGTTTCTCTCGAGTCTCGGGACGCAGCCCGCGCAAGCCGCGACCCAGGACGACCAGACCGATCCAAAGGCCTCTGATCCAAAGGCCTCTGATCCGAAGGCTGTTGGTGCGGAAGTGAACGACAGCTCGAACGCTGCGTCGCGATTACATGTCGAACAGAACGATCGGACCTTGACCGTTTGGGACAACGACCAGCCGATTCTCGTCTACAACAAACAGTCGCCAGCGGCGCCGCCGGGCATCGACCGGGTCTACGAACGCAGTGGATTTCTGCATCCGGTGTTTTCGCCCGCTGGTCAGACAGTTACGGCGGCGTTTCCGTTCGACCACCCGCACCAGCACGGCATCTTTTCGGCTTGGGTCAAGACGAAGTTTGCTGGCAAGCCGGTCGACTTTTGGAATTTGGGCGGGCGAACCGGTCGCGTCCTGCACCAGCGCGTCACGTCGACTTTTGAAAAGGGTTCGGAGGCGGGATTCGAAGTCGACTTGCTGCATCGCGTCGAGTCCGATCCGCCGATCGACGCGCTCGGTGAGCATTGGAAGATTACGGTGCGGCGAACCGACGGCTCGTACCGTTGTTTCGATCTCGAGACGACTCAAACGGCTCTGACCGACCAGCCGCTGTTGGTCGAGCAGTACCATTACGGCGGAGTGGCGGTCCGCGGACCGATCGCTTGGCTGTCGCCGCGCGACTCGGATGTCAAAGCCAAGGCCGCGCGAGCCCGTGCGCCTGAAGCCGATGCTTCGAAATCTGAGTCTCCGGCGGAGACGTTTGCGTTTCTCAACAGTAACGGTCGCGATCGTTTGGCGGGTAACCACGACCATGCGCACTGGGTGAGCATGGATGGGACGCTCGGCGGCCGCCCGGTCAGCTTGACAGTCTTGGACCATCCGACGAATTTCCGCGCGCCGCAAGCGGCTCGGCTGCACCCGACCAAGCCGTACTTTGTATATGCGCCGTGCGTCGACGGAGCGTTTACGATCGACCGCGATCATCCCTATCGGGCTCGCTATCGTTTCATCATCCGCGATGCGCCTGCGGACGCTGCCTGGCTGGAAGCTCGCTGGCGAGAATGGGCTGGTCAGAAATAACCGCGACGAAATAACCGCGCCGAGGTCTGCGTCGGACGATGTAGTGATGCGACGTGGGGGCGCTGGGTGAAAACCTGGGCCTGTGTTTATTTCGTGGAAAATGCAGTGGGGGACGCAAGGCTGACGCTGGTGAGTGGTGGGGCGCTGACCTAGAATCTGCGACGACAGTTTTTAACGCTAATTGTGTTTACCATCCCCTCTGGTAGAGACGCATAATGGGCCGAACGTTAACTGCTCGTCAGCAGAGAGTCTATGACTATATCCATGAGCGCATCTCCAATCGCGGTTACGGACCGACGGTTCGCGAGATCGGCGAGTTCTTAGGGATCAAATCTCCCAATGGCGTGATTTGCCATTTGCGAGCCCTCGAGCGCAAGGGCATGATCAGTCGGGCTGCGAACAAGAGTCGCGCCATCGAGCTGAAGAACCGGTCGAATGTCCATGATGGCTGGAGACAGGCTTCGAGTGGCACCGGTTCATGCAGTCTGTTCGACCGTTCGCAGACGCCTGATGTGCTCAGCGTCCTGCAGCAGCCCGATCGGACTTTGGTGCAGTACCATGGCGATGACCTGCGGCGGTGGGCGATCGCCGATGGCGACATCTTGGTCGTCGAGCAGACCGCAGTCCCTGCCAGCGAGTCGATGATGCTGCTCCGCGAACCGTCCGGTAAACTCGTCGTGCGTCCGCCGGCTTCCAACGGCACCGCGACGACAACCCCAAGCCGACTAAGCATCGACCTCGCCCCCGATGGCGAAGTGGTTGGGGCGGTGGTCGGAATACTTCGGGCATTCCCCTCGGCGCCCAAGGCGGCGCCCAAGCCGGCACCGCTCGCAGCCGCTGCCGGTGTTGGGCTTGCCGTGCACGCCTCCCACGAGCCCCTCCCATCCCCACACCTCGACCGCGCCCCCCGTGCGACCCCGTCCGAAAAGTAGGACAGGCCTCCGGCCTGTCATTCTTCAACTACGCTTCCAGTCTGTCGTCCGCTCCGAGTAGGATAACCATCCAACCTGCCTCAAGCGCAGTGAGCGAGTTCCGTTGCGTTGAAGATAGCGGTTGAAGCCGGTTAGTAATTAAGTAGGACAGGCCTCCGGCCTGTCATTCGTACCCAGTAGGATAACCTTCCAACCCGTCTCGAGCGCAGTGAGCGAGCCCCGTTTGCGCGGGGATAGGGATTGAGGCCAGTTGCGTACCGCTAGTGACAGGCTGGAAGCCTGTCCTACTTTGGCAGGCCTCCGTTCCAACCTGCCTCGAGCGCAGTGAGCGAGCCCCGTTGGGCCGGGACGGGGTTGCGGCCGGTTGCGTGCCTCCAGTGACAGGCTGGAAGCCTGTCCTACTTTAAAAGCGTGTCCTAGGTACGAGTGTTCCATATGACTTCCGTAGTTCGCAACCGGTATGAGCACAAGAGCTGTTGGATCGGGCTTCTGGCAATTACGGCGGCGCCGCTGATGATGACGATGGTGGCGGTGGTCGTCGGGTGTGGCGATGAGCATCCGGGCGGGCAGCATAGTCCGCTGGATATGGTCGCCAGGCGGTCGTTTCATGCCAAAGCGAATTGGAAGGCCGACAAGTTCTTCGATGACGCATTGGTAATTCAGCTCTGCCATGCAATTGAAAACAACGATCTGGCCGAGATGGAGCGACTGATTGAGCTCGGCGCGGACGTCAACGCTCGTGGGGAAGGAAACATGACGCCGCTGCTGTGGGCATTTCCCGACGGCAAGCTTGAACGCTTCAAGAAATTGCTCGACCATGGCGCCGATCCCAACGTCCGCCTCACGTCTCACGTAGGCGTTCCGAGTGGATTTATGATTGGCGATTCGGTGACGACCCTCAGTAGCTGCACGCATTTTCCTGGCTATTACGAAGCGGTCATGCAAGCCGGTGGCGATGCCAATCTCCACGACGGGTTTGGCAAGTCCGTGCTACACGTCATCATTCTTGGCGCGGTGCCCGATGCCAAGCACCGATCGGAGATCGCTCTGCAACGCGGCGCGGATATCAACGAAACCTACGGTGATATGTCTCCGGCCGTAGCCGCCGTGATGACGTTTTCACAATTCGACTTGGCCCTTTATTTTTTGGAACAAGGTGCCGATCCGAGCGTTACCCTGACCAACGGCGTTCAACGCCTGGTGCACTGCGTCCTAATGAAAGCGAGCGATTTGCCACGCATGTCCCCGGCGAGCCGCGCCGCACATCAGCGTTTGCTCGACTGGCTAGCCGCTCATGGCGAAGACATTGACACGGCCAGCGCGGATTTGAAACGCTGGGAAAAGTTCCCCCTTTGGAACACTCAAGAAACCGCCGCCCTATGGCGAGCCGAGCGCGAAAAATACCAAGCCGCCCAGTAGGACAGGCCTCCGGCCTGTCATTCTTAAAGTACGCCTCCGGCCTGTCACCTGCTCCGAGTCGGCTAATCTTCCAACCTGCCTCGAGCGCAGCGAGCGAGCCCCGTTTGCGCGGGGATAGGGATTGAGGCCGGTTGCGTACCGCTAGTGACAGGCTGGAAGCCTGTCCTACTTTGACAGGCCTCCGTTCCAACCTGGCTCGAGCGCAGTGAACGAGCCCCGTTTGCGTGAGGACAGGGATTGAAGCCGGTTGCGTAGCGCTAGTGACAGGCTGGACGCCTGTCCTACGGCTACCGGCGGTGGGGGCGAGGCTTTACAATTCGCCTCTCGGAGTGGCGAATTTCTTATGGCTCAGTCGGTTATCCCAACATGAATAGATC
>JBQCJB010000329.1:0-3560 GCA_051953155.1 Aureliella sp.
AACCTCTTGATCGGCGGCGCGATTCCCGAGATCCGCCGTCGCCTCGGAGCGCCGATCGCCGTGATCCTGCAAGGGGACGACGCGTTCTTCGATCAACTGCCCGAGCCATTCGCGGCGCAGTCGCTCGCGCTGTTGCAACAACTGGCGAGGCAAGTCGATTTATTCATGGTGCACTCGCACGCGTATGGCCAGCGGATGCAAGAGCGTTTAGCGCTGCGTCCCGACCAGTGGCAGGTCACGCCACTGACGCTCGACACGACCGACTTCGTGAACTTCCAGCGGCCGACGCGCTCCAGCGATCATGCGCCGCGCGTCGGCTATCTGGCCAGACTGGCGCCTGAAAAGGGTCTGCATACGCTGGCCGACGCGTTCATCGAACTGGCCCAGCGCCGGCCCGAGGTGCGGCTGGAGATCGCCGGCTGGTTGGGCCAGCAGCACGAGGGCTACTGGCGCGAAGTACAGCAAAGCCTGGCTGCGGCGGGACTGGCCGACCGAGTTCATTATTGGGGCAGCGTCGATCGTCCAGGCAAGCTCGAATTCCTGCGCTCGATCGATGTCCTGAGCGTCCCGGTCACGCACTTCGAACCCAAAGGCCTGTTCGCTCTCGAAGCCCTGGCTGCCGGGGTGCCGGTCGTCCTGCCGGCGCACGCCGCCTTTCCGGAGTTGGTGCAGCGAGTGGGAGGTGGAGTGTTGGTGCCGCAGAGCGACGTCCGAGCGCTGGCCGACGGGCTCGAGCAATTGCTGTCCGATCTGCCAGCCGCGCAGGCCCTGGGCGCGCAGGGGCAGCGCCGCGTGCTCGCAGAAGCGACCACGGACCACGAAGCCCGTCAACTGGTCGAGGCGCTCGGCCGGCTCAAGAGCGCCGCAGCATGAACCGACCGTCCCGCCTGCTATTCGGTCAAACGCTCGCCTGGGTCACCTACGATCCCGAGCGGACAGTGTCCGCGGCCCTGCGGTGGATGCTCCGCGAAGCCCTTGCGCCGCAGGATGTGCAACTGGCGATCGTCGAAGCGACCAGTGCCGAGGTCGCCGGTTCGCTGGTCGAGCAGCACGCCGCGGGCTTGATGACTCTGGTGCTGGCGGAGGAGGATTGGCCGGGAGGCTGCCGGGCCCTGCGCCGCGTCCAGCTCCGCCGCAGCCGCACGCTCCGCTGCGTCTATCTGCCGTCGCCAGCGCCGCTGGACCGGCTGCCGCTGTTGGAGGCGGGTGCCCAGATCGTCGCCGACCAGATACCATGGTTGCAGAGATTGGTGCCAAAGATCGTCGAACGTGCGCCACGCAAATCTGGCGGCAATCATCCGATCACGAGCGGCCTGGTCGATCGCCTGCCTTGGACCGATTAGCGGCCCAAAGCGCGGGCGACGCGAGAGGCTCGGTCAACCGATTCTCGCGAGTCTTTCCGCAGGCCGCATTCCGCGCTTCGGCGTTGCCGGATGCGACACCCATAAATTGACAACCGCTCAAAGAAAACATACGGATAACGCGTCATGAGTAGCGAGGGTTTGATCGCCAAGATTCAAGAAGCCGCAGGTCGCATGCGGGACCCCGAAACCGGGCGCCCGCTGTCCAAGACCGGGCAAGTGGGCGAAGTGAGCGTCAGCGGGACGAAGGCCACCTGCACGCTAAAGCTCAGCACGCACAGCTCGCCGGTAGCCGACGAGTTCGCCGCGAGCACCGCTGAGGCGATCCGTGCCGCCGTTCCGGAACTGACCGACGTCGAAGTGCGGCGGGAAACGCTCGAGCGTCCGCCGGCAACCGTTGGCCAGGTCGGTTTGAAAATCAAAAGCGTCATCGCCGTCGGCGCGGGCAAAGGGGGAGTCGGCAAGAGCACGCTGGCTGCGTCGATCGCCCTGTCGCTGGAGAAGGCAGGCGCCAAGGTCGGTCTGCTGGATGCCGACGTCTACGGTCCGAGCATTCCGCATCTGCTCGGCTTGTCGGGACGTCCCGAGATTCAAAACGGCAAGATCCTGCCGATCTATGCCGGACACATGCCGGTGATGTCGATGGGCTTTTTGATCGAGAAGGATCAAGCGGTCGTTTGGCGCGGCCCGATGCTGCACGGAGCCATCAACCAGTTCCTCAAGGACACGTATTGGGGCGAGCTCGATTACTTGATCATCGACATGCCGCCGGGCACCGGCGATGTGGCGCTGACGCTCTCCCAGATGTTGCCGCTGAGCGGAGCAGTGGTAGTGTGCACGCCGCAGGAAGTCGCCCTGCTGGACGCGGTGAAGGCGATTGCGATGTTCGACAAGACGCAGATCCCGGTGCTGGGCGTGGTCGAGAACATGAGCGGCTTTGTCTGTCCGGATTGCGGCAAGCGGTACGATATTTTCGGCCGCGGCGGTGCTCGCGAGAAAGCAGCCGAGCTGAACATTCCGTTCCTTGGCGAAGTGCCCCTGAACATCTCGCTGCGCCAGCAGTCCGACCAGGGAGGCTTGGCGACGGCGCTGGAAGATCCGACCTGCCACGCGGCGATGGATCGCATCGTGCGGGCGTTGGTTCGCGAACTGGCGCGCCGCGCGGCTCAAACGCCGATGTCGGCTCCGCTGCCCATATTGACCTGATGCATTCAACCTGCCGCGTCGGTGGCTGGTCGCCGAGCGGTTTCACCTGGCGAACAGGCCGTCCAACCGACTATGAACCGCGGCAACGATTCGGCTATGAGCCTCGCCGGCGCGCGTGCGGCCGAGACTCGGTGGTGGGCCAGCCTCGCGCTGTTCGTGCTCGTCGGGGCTGTGGCTGCGATTGTTTATCGCGGCCCTAGTCCGCGCGGCCTGCCGCTGACCAGCGATGCCCCTGCAAGCCGGCCGGATGGCTCAGCCAGCGATGCCCAGCAGCCCTCGGCGGCTCGGGCGCGGCAGACGCTCGACCGTTTGCTGGGCGAGGAACAAGCGGTCCACAAGGCCGGTTCGCGCGAAAATCAATACGTTCGCGTGCGTCTGCTCAGCATCCTGGACGAACTGGATGCGGAAACCTGGGTCCTGCCGCTCAGCCCGCTCGACGGCGACGGCCAGAGGGACGATCAAAAACTCGGCATGGCCAATATCGTGGCTCGCATCGACGGCCAGCCTCGCGTTCGCCCTTTGGTGCTGGCGTCGCATTACGATTCCTGTCCGCAGGGGCCAGGTGCCGGCGACGCGGGTCAATGCGTGGCCGCCATTCTCGAAACGCTCCGCATCCTCAAAAGCCAATCGCTCCAGCATGAACTGTGGTGCGTATTCAGCGACGGTGAAGAACGCGGCATGTGGGGCGCCAAGGATTTGGTCGAGCGCGACGATCTGCCCTGGGGCGAGGCCAAGCCGCTGGTCATCAACTTCGACGCCCGAGGCGATCAGGGGGCGGCTCTGCTGTACGAAACGCAGGTGAACAATCTGCAGTCCATGCAGATTGCCGCCGCGGCTCTGGCTCGGCCCAAGGTCTCGACCAGCCTGATGGTCAACATCTACCAGCGGCTACCCAACGGGACCGATTTCACACCCTACCGCACCTCGGGCTGGGTGGGTTGGAACTTTGCCGTGATTGACGGGGCCGAGCGCTACCACACGGCCGACGACACG
>JBQCJB010000330.1:0-4964 GCA_051953155.1 Aureliella sp.
AATCTATGGTGGCTCTAGGTGGCGAACCTGCGACAAACGCGGAGTCGACGTACTGTTTGATGTCCCAAAAATCCAGGCAGTTCAATTCGACTGCCGGGATGTTTAGCGTTGATTCGCCCGGTCCACGCTGGAAAGTTCTCATCGAATGTGTCTGAAACTCTCAATTGCGTTCGCGGTCCTGACGGCCGCAGCAACGACAGCGGCTGTCGCACAGTCGCCCGTCGGGTCGTTGGGTTCGTCCAGCGCCTCACCCGACGGGATCCTTCGTCCTTGGAAAGAAGCCGACGCGGCCACCGCTGAGACCGGCTTGATTCGCAAGTTTTTCGTGAGAGTTGGAGATGTCGTCCAGGCTGGCCAACCGATTGCCGAGCTCGACTGCGAAGCCTTGCAAATTCAGTTGGACACCGCGCGCCTGCAAGCCGAATCCCAAGGGCGTCTGGCGACCGCTCAAGCCGAAGTGACGCTCTATCGGCGCAAGCTCGAACTGCTTGCGGCCATGCATCAGAAGAATCAGTCCAACGAGCTGGAACAAGAGCGAGCGCGCGTCGACCTGCAGATGGCCGAGGGCCGCTTGCAGAGCGAACTGGACGATAAGAGCGTGTTGCGACTGCAGGTCCAGCGGCTCGAACAACAGCTGGCCGAGCGAACGATCAAAGCCCCGCTCAGTGGCGTGGTGATCAAACTGCACAAAGAGATCGGCGAATTCGTGGCGGCCAACACGCCGCAAGTTGCGCGGATCGCCGATGTCTCGCGACTGAAGGCCCAGTTCTATTTGACCGACGAAGAAGTTCGCCGGCTGCCACAGGACAAGAAGCTCAGCGTGCGGGTCTCCAACGGTAGAGCCCTCGAAGCGATCTTCGACTATGTGTTGCCTTACGCCAACGACGAAAGCGGTTTGATCGAAATGCAGGTGCTGATCGATCATCCGAACAACGACGTGCTGGGGTCGCGCTGCCAATTGCTCTGGCCAGGTCCATCCACCTGAACGGATTTTCAACGCATCGGCGCTTGGGCTGCGGAACGTCCCTCGCCAGCCGATGCGCAACCGGACCGCTTCTTTGAAACAGGCCAATCGTGACACGCAACTTAACTCCCTTGGTCGACGAGCAACTGCAGTTGACCGACCTGTCGGGCATCATGGAGCGCTTGAGTTCGCTGGCCGAAGAGGCCGCGGACTGCGGCGACGCCAGCCCGACAAAGGCGCCGGTCGAGCAGCTGATCGACTGGAACTACGAGCGGCCTGAGGGCACACCCGAGTCGCTCCGCCTGCTGTTGCAAGCGATCGATCGCCGCTTTCACGCATCGGTGTTTCTCGGGCATCTGAGCCGAGCCGGGCACGTCAAACATATTTATTGCAGCGACCACGCCTGGTGTTCGCTCAAACGCAAACCGCTGTGGCTTCGCAACGTACTGGTCGAAGCCGCCCACTGCCGCCGCACCATCGGATCGAGCCAGGCCTTTGGCACGTTGACCTCGGTCATGGTCCAAGCCAATCGCGAACTCGGCTCAGGGGCCGTGCTGGGCGTGGGACTGAAACTCGACGCCGGCCAACCGAACTTCGGTTGCGTGCTCGCACTCCGCGAAACGCTCAGCTTCGAACAAGCCGAACAATTGGCGATCTCGGCCGAGCACCTGGCCAGCGAACTGGTGCCTTGGCTCCGCTGCTGGCACCACAACTACGTCGCCCGGCACTGGGTCACGCGTATCACGCGGCTGAGCAGTTTGCTGCAAGCCAATCCCAAGCGCGTCGCGCTGGCCGTGCTGTGCGTCGCCCTGCTGCTGTGTGTACCGCTGCCCTATTGGCCGAAGCGGGCCTGCGTGATCGAGCCCACCGTGAGGCAATACATTTCCAGTCCCATGGACGGCCGCGTTCTCGAATCGCTGGTCAAGCCGGGTGAAACCGTCGCCAAAGGCCAAGTGCTGGCGCGGCTGGACGACGAAGAACTCCGCTGGGATCTGGTATCCGCTCAAGCCGAATACGAAGCCACCGCGAAAAAACGCGACATGGGCTTGGCCAGCAAGTCATCGGGCAACATGCGAGTCGCACAGCTGGAACTGGAGCAGATCCATCTGCGGATCGAAGCGATCAAGGCCAACATGGAACGCTTGACCGTTCGCAGTCCGATCGACGGCGTCGTCTTGCAGGGCGACTGGTTCCGCAGTCAAGGCGCTCCCGTTTCGCGGGGAGATACATTGTTCGAAGTCGCACCGCTGGATCGCATGACCGTCGAGACGCATTTGTCGACCGAGGACTTGCCGCAGATTCATGTCGGCGACGCGGCGGCCCTGCGCGTCGATTCCCATCAGGGACTCGTTTGGCATGGCCAGCTCGAACGCATCGACCCTCGCGCCAAAATCATCGACGAACAGGTGGTCTTCGTTGCCGAGCTGGAGATCAGTGGTGGTGTCGAAGAACTCAAGCCCGGTATGAAGGGGACCGTTACCCTCTCCTCGGGCATGCGCTCGATCGGTTGGTTGCTGTTCCATCGACCGTATCAGTGGCTCTTGAAAAAGCTGCTGTGGTAAAAGAAGGAACCGAGCGATGGACCAACCCGCACCTCCGGCCACATTTCGACTACTGCCCAGTCTCAAGTTCACGCCCCAGATCAGCGGTCAGCGGCGTTGGTACTCGGTCGAGGATCCGCAGAGCGGTCGCTTTCTCAAGCTCGGACCCGCCGAATATCTGGTTGCCAGCGGTCTGCAAAACGGCGTTGCCGCGCATCAGATCGTACAGGTTCTCAGCGATCAGGGCTTTGACAGCCCGCGCGAACGCGTAACCAACACCATCGCCTGGCTGGCCAAGCAGGGTCTACTGCTGCCCGATGGACGATCGGGCAAAAGTCCAACCGCAAGCTCGCCGCGCGAAAGCGCCGCCGGAGCCCGCCGCGGCGCGGAACCGTCGAGCCCAGGGGCGAGTCCACCAGCACCTCAGCAACCTGCAGCCCAACAACCGGCAACCTCTCCGTCGTCGCTGGCCAGCTTCGATCCGTTCTTCGTCCGTTTGCCGTTGTTGTCAGGTGCGCTGGTCGAACGCATCGCCAAGCCGCTCGACTGGCTCGTCAGTTTGCCGGCTGCCATCGGCCTGGGGCTGTTGCTATTGGCCGCGCTGAGTGCCCTGCTGGGCAGCACCGGTCGGTTCTGGTCGCTCAGTGAAAAGTTGTTCGTCGAAGACGGGCGGCTGTGGTGGATCATCGCTTGGCTATTGCTCAAGACCGCGCACGAGATGGGGCACGCCATCGCGGCGGTGCGGACAGGCAGCCGCATTCGCTCGGCCGGCATCCATTTCATCTTCCTGGCTCCGGTCCCGTACGTCGACGTGACCGACCTGTGGAGCATCACCAATCGCCGCCAGCGCATTCTGGTTTCATCGGCCGGCATGTTGGCCGAGATGGCGGTCGCCGCGGTGGCGGTGATCGTGGCCATGATCAGCAGCAATCTGTCGGTTCAGTATTTATGCGCGGCCTTGGCGACGCTCGGTACGATCGCGACCTTGGCCTTCAACGGCAATCCGTTGATGAAGTTCGACGGCTACTACATTCTCAGCGATTTGCTGGCCCGGCCGAATTTGTGGACCGAGGCGCAAGCGGCTGCCAGCGCGGCGGTGTCGCGCGTGCTCAATCCGTTCGCCGATCGCACGCTGCCAGTGGGCAACGGACCAGCGGTCGATGCCACCGGCACGCAGTTATCGCTGACCGCGTTCGGTCTGACGACGATGTTCTATCGCGTGCTGATGTTGCTGACGATGGGCTGGTGGCTGCTGTCGGTCTGGAACGGCATCGGTGCGATCGCCATTGCCTGGGCGGTTTGGGGCTGGTTCGTGCGCCCGTATTGGACGCGGCGCGCCAGTTTGCGAGCCGCGGTGGCCGCCGGCATGCGCCCGCCTCAAACGAATGACGCGCATGGTTCGCTGACTGCGCGGCTCTTCTACGCATGTTTTATCGCCCTGGTCGCCATCGCCATTGGCCTGCTCCCATCGCCGCGCGGTGTTCGGGCTCCGGGCGTCGTCGGCTATGGCAAGCCCACCACGGTCCGTTCCGATGCCGAAGGCGTGCTGGCAACCCTGGCCGTGCATGATCGCCAACTGGTCGCCGCCGGCGAGCTGATCGCGCGGCTGGACAATCCCGAACTGATTCACGATCTGGCCGAAGCTGAGCTAAAGCATCAGACTTCGATCGAGCAAGCCAACGCGCTGCGAGCTCGCGGCGAACTGGCACTGCTCCAAGCCGAACAGGCCAAGATCGAATCGCTGGCCGAACATGTCGAGCAACTGACCCAGCGCGTCGAGCATCTGGAGATCCGCGCGCCGTCGGACGGAATGGTATTGATCAGCAGCGGCGAGCGGTTGCAAGGCCGCTTCCTCAAGCCCGGTCAGCCCCTATGTGTCATCGTCTCGCCGACCGAGTTCGAAGTCTGTGCCTCGGCCAGCCAACGCGACGCCGCGCAGTTCACGCACCACGCCGGCCAAGCCGTGACGGTAGCGGCTACCGGCGGGCGCCGTCGCCCTGGCAAATTGGTCAGCATCGATTCGCGCGGCAGCGACCACTGCGAACAGCAATCGCTAGCCGCCAACTACGGCGGTCCGCTGACGGTCGAGTTTGCCACCAACGAGAAAGGGGAGAAGGAATTGAAATTCCCCGCGCCGCGTTTCGAATTAAAGGTCGATCTAGCGGAGAGCGGTCAGGCCACCGACTGGATTCCGGGACAACTCGTGTGGATCCACTTGGGCGAACGTCCCCAACGCGTCTGGCAATGGCTGTCCCAAGCCCTGCTAGAGACCATGAGAAAACGCACCGAGCGGTAGCTAATCCCCGCTCAGTTTCCCGCTCGCCTAGCTTCGGCCTCCCCCTCGCCCCGCGTTAGATAAGAGTGCTATTCAGCTTCGGTCGCCCTCGTCCCATATGAGATCAGGGCCCCATTCAGCTTCGGTCTCCACTCGTCCCATATCAGATTAGGGCCCCATTCAG
>JBQCJB010000331.1:0-2452 GCA_051953155.1 Aureliella sp.
CTGGCTGCGTCCGCTGGTCTCGATGCGACGGCCATGGACGCTGCGGGTGGCCGCAGCCGACAGCAGTCAACCGCAGGAAGAGATCGTCGAAGGCTTCCGCACGGTGATCGTCGGCTACGGTCCAGTCGGCAAGACCGTGGCGCGGCTCCTGTCCCAGCGCGGCGTGACGCCTGCCGTTATCGAGATGAGTCTACCCAACATCGCCGCCATCCGGACCGATGGCTATCGGGCCGTGTTTGGCGATGCGCATCATTTGGAAACGCTCCAGCATGCGGGGGTGGAATCGAGCCAGAGCCTGATCCTGACCGCTTCGACGATCCGGGCGCCGTCGGAGATCATTCGCCTGGCCCGCGAGCTGAATCCCAAGATCAAGATTCTCATCCGCTCAGCCTACCTTCGCGAGCGTTTGCCCCTGATCCAGTCGGGAGCCGACACCGTGTTCGCAGGCGAAGGGGAGGTGGCCATGGCGATGGCCGAAACGATTCTGCGCGACTTCGGGGCGACTCCAGAACAGATCGATCGCGAGCGCGACCGTTTGCGCTCGGACCTGTTTGCCTGAGCCGCGCCAGGGCCTTCGATCGCACCCGATTCTCACAGCCGCAGCGCCTCTCCGCGGCTCGATATCAGATGGCATACCACTTGCATCCGGCAGCCAGTTGCATTGGGCGCTAGAAGATTCTTACGCGGAGCGACGCAACTTGAATTACCATCTCTTGGCTGTGGATTATGACGGAACGCTGGCTCACGATGGTCAGGTCGACCAGGCTACGCTGGCAGCTCTCGAGCGGTTGGTCGACTCGGGGCGACGCATCGTGCTGGTGACGGGCCGTCGCCTGGAGCCTCTGCAGGAGATCTTTCCAAAGCTGGAGATCTTCGAGCGGGTCGTCGCCGAGAACGGGGCCTTGCTGGTCGATCCGCGCAGCGGCGAAGAGCGTCTACTTTGCGAGCCAGTGCCGGAAGAATTTCTCGCCAGACTGGCCGCTCGTGGCGTCACGCGGCTCGAATCGGGGCGCTCGATCGTGGCCACCTGGCAGCCGCACGAAGTCGATGCGCTCCAGGTGATCAAAGAGCTGAATCTCGAACTGCAGATCATCTTCAACAAAGACGCGGTCATGATCCTGCCGACGGGTATCAACAAGGCGGCTGGTCTCAAGGCGGCTCTCGAAGAATTGGGCATTGCCGCGCTGAACACCGTCGCCGTTGGCGACGCTGAAAACGACTTGGCCATGCTGACCTACTGCGGCGCCAGCGCGGCGGTCGACAACGCGTTGGATTCGGTCAAGGAGGCTGCCGACATCGTGCTCAAGCAGCCACGTGGAGCAGGCGTGCAGCAATTGATCGAGATGATCCTCACCTCGGACCTCGATCACCTGTCCGACCAGACCAAACGCCATGTCAAGCTGGGCTACGATCTGGATAGCCAGCCCTTTACCGTGCCGCTGACCGGAGAAAGCGTCCTGGTGACCGGTGGTCCCGGCGGCGGCAAAAGCCGTTTCGCGACGAGCTTCCTCGAGCAACTGACCGAACTGGGCGCGCAGAGCGTCATCCTGGATCCCGAAGGAGACTATCAAGGCGTCGAACATGCGATCGTGCTAGGCACGGGCGAGCGAGCCCCCGAAATCGAGGAAGTCATGCGCGTCCTCGAACAACCGGTCGGGCACTTCGTCGTCTCCTTCTTCAGCGTCCCGGAAAAGGAACGACCGGTCTATTTCGACAAACTGCTGCGGGCTCTTTCCGAGCAGCGCAGTCGTACCGGCCGCCCGCACTGGATCATTGTCGACGAGGCCC
The DNA here is from genome assembly GCA_051953155.1 of Aureliella sp. Taxonomy (GTDB): domain Bacteria; phylum Planctomycetota; class Planctomycetia; order Pirellulales; family Pirellulaceae; genus Aureliella. Next base: position 1,789 of record JBQCJB010000331.1, read on the forward strand.
ACTACGCCGCCCCGCGCGACTGGGCGCCGGCCAAAGCCTGGCCCACAGAAGAACTCAAGGGTGTGATGCTGATCAGCGCCTTTCATGATCGATTGTCGCCCGCCGTATTGTCCTCGGTCGATACGATCATCTCCATCGCCAGCGAACCGCAGGAGGCCCTGCGCGAGATGAGCGATCTGCTCGACCGCCAACTGCCCGACTTGCAAACCCCCAGGGATCACCAGGTCCATCATGCGCTGGCCTGGCGGCGGGGCATGGAGCAACCGATCTGGTTCAGCCGCATGGTCCCCAAGTCCGAGGCCCAGCGGCATCGCCACAGCCACTTCGACGGTCAGATGGACCCGGAGTACCGCTTCGTGTTCCGCGGGCCCGAAGGCAAGCTGCAGCTGTCGGTGCAGAATCTGAAAATCTTCATGCAGAACGCCGAAGGGCTCGACGACGAAACTTGGCAATACCACCTGCAGAGACATGACTATTCGAAGTGGTTTCGCGACGTCATCAAGGACGAGGAATTGGCCGACTGCACGCAGGCTATCGAAAGCGATGCGACGCTCTCGCCTCAAGAAAGTCGCCAAGCCGTGTTCGCACAAATTCGCGAACGTTTTGAACCCAAGTGGTAATCCGTTCGACCATGGACACCGCACTTGAACTGATCTTCGGCGGC
>JBQCJB010000332.1:0-6398 GCA_051953155.1 Aureliella sp.
TGGGGGGTTGGTGGTGTGCTTTGGGGGCCCCCCCCGGGCCGGGTGGGGGGTTGGGGGGTGGGGGGGTGGGGGGGCTGAACCCGGCAAGCCGCATCGCTCAACCACACGGCCTGTAAAACGCAAGAATGCAGTTCTGACCAAGCGGTCATTGCGCTCTCCGGATCGGCACGCGTTGTGCTCAGGTTGTGCTCAGCAGAAGACTGGTCGACGTCGTTGTCTTAGTCGTGGTGCTAGACGACTTCGACCGCCAGATCCAATAGTGCGTCTGAGATTTTCAGGAGCAATAGCGTGGCACAAGAGACGAAACACGGACAGAGTGCAAGCGGCGACCAGCGAAAAATCGTGGACGAGCGGTGGGACGAAATCCGTTCTTCTCTACGGTCGCAATGGCCGGCGCTGAGCAATGATGATCTCAACATGATCGACGGCGACTCGCGCAAACTGGTCGCCTTGGTCCATCAGAAAACCAATCTGCCGCTGCACGAAATCGAAGAGGGCATCGACGCGATCGCCTCGCGGAGCCATGGTTTGCTGTCGCGAATCATGCGCACGACTAGCGATCTAACCGAGTCGGCAGCTCGGCAAGTCGAATCCGCGCGGCGTCATGTTGAAGGGGCTGCGCGGCAGGTCACTGAGCCGGTCGGGCGAGCCGTGCGCGAGGCGCGGCAAATGGTCGTCGAGCGCCCCTTGCCGTCGATCGGTACCGTCTTCGCCGCCGGTTTTGTCTTGGGATTACTCGCCAGCCGACTGACCGCCGAAGAGTAGGCCGCCGAAGAGTAGCCCCGGGTGAGTAATCCCTGAAAAGTAGACCTCCAAAGAGTTAGACCTCGGCGGGCCTGCGCTGCTTGCGTTCGCGAAGCGGCTGCCGCTGGCGTATAATCGGACCGCCTTAGTGCCTCAGCTGCAAGCTTTCCGCTCCGCGGCTGAGCGCTTTCTCACGCGTTCGATCTTGCCGTATCCTTTGGAGGTCCGGTCCCGTGCGCAGCTGCATCGCCCTATTCGCTTTCTCGCTGGCCGTTACGTTGTGGGTAGTGTCTGGGACTGCTTCGAGCGCCGGCACTGCGGAAGGCACCTGGCGAGCCGGAGTGGCTACTGTCGACGTCACGCCCAGCGAATCAATGTGGATGGCCGGCTTTGCCAGTCGCAAGGCGCCATCGGCCGGCGTCACGAGTCGGCTGTTCGTCAAGGTGCTGGCGCTCGAGGACGCGAACAAGCATCGCGCCGTCATGGTGACAAGCGATCTCATCGGCATTCCCCAAGCCTTGCGAGAGCAGGTCGCCGCGGCATGTGCGAGCCAACATCATCTCGATCCGAACGGCTTGCTGATGAACTGCTCCCACACCCACTCCGGACCGGTCGTCCGCGACAAAATCGAAATGTCGGTCATGTATCCGCTGGAACCCGAGCAGCGCCAACGCGTAGAAAGTTACTTCATCGATCTGCGCGAAAAGATTGTCAAAGCGATCGGCCAGGCGATCGAAACGTTGGAGCCGGCTCAGCTGAGCTACTCTCATGCGCGCTGTGGGTTCGCGATGAACCGCCGGCTGCCCACGGCCACGGGCCTGCAGAACAGTCCTTATCCCAATGGCCCGGTGGATCATGACGTGCCCGTCCTGCGCGTTGAATCGAGCGACGGCAAGCTGCGGGCAATCGCCTTCGGCTATGCATGCCACAACACGACGCTGTCGGCGTCCTTTTTCGATGCCGATTACGCTGGGTACGCGCAGAGCGAGATCGAGAAGGAGCATCCCGGTACGGTCGCGCTGTTCGTAATGGGGTGCGGCGGCGATCAAAATCCATATCCCCGCGGCAAGCTCGAATTGGCCCAGACGCATGGCAAGTCGCTGGCCACGTCGGTCGAGGCAGCTCTACTACCAGCGCCCAAGCCCGTATCCGGTAGTCTGCGGTTTGCGTATCGCGAAGTCGAACTGCCGTTTGCGCCGCTAACGCGCGACGAAATCCTGCTGCGGCAACAGTCGACGGATGCATACGAACGACGACGTGGCGAAGCCCTGCTGGAGGAATGGGACAAGCACGGAAGGGTCCGCGAGAGCTACCCCTACCCCATACAGGTTTTGCAATTGGGCGACGGTCTGACTCTGGTCGCCTTGGGTGGTGAAGTCGTGGTCGACTATGCGCTGCGATTGAAACGCGAACTATCCGACACCTCGGTTTGGCTGGCTGGTTATAGCAACGATGTCATGGCGTACATCCCTTCGGACCGAGTCTTGTCCGAAGGAGGATACGAAGGCGGCGGGGCGATGCGCTACAGCAATCTGCCAAACCCTTGGCGGCCGGGGGTGGAAGAGCGCATTATCGCGGCCGTGCATGAAATGGTCGGCGACGTTCGACGCCAGTGAGCTCGCCTGTTGCGCGCCGCATAACCATCCGAATCGCTTTGCCCTGACCGGCCGCCGACTGCCGAAAGTCAAAACCTGCCCTAGTGGCGGTTGCGGCGTTTTCGAGCAGGTGCCGATACCGCCCCAGCGGTCAGGATTTCAGCGAATCTTCGTCGGCTCGACGCGAAATCATGAGCGATACTTGGACGCCCCTCTGGCGAGCCCCCGTGGCTGGTCGCGCTGTGAGCGGGACGGTTGATCGGGCCGTCCCGCTCCTTCGCGCGGTCCCATCGGGGTTGTCCGCGTCTCCGTTTCCCGTCCAAGGTCTTGACGATGATTCGTCGATTCAAGCCGTCACTTGCCCTTCGGCCGCATGCGCTCGCTGCGCGTCGCGTGGCAATCATCGCGCTTTGGACCGCAACCCTCATTACCGCCGGTTGCCAGGCCCAGCGGGAACACGCCGACCGTGCAGCGGCTCAGCCGAGCCGCGACGAACCGGAGTGGTGGCCTCAAAAATACGTAGCCATCAAAAGCGGGTTTGCCGAGCCGATCGAGCCGATTCCGCTGCCCACACCCTTCGTCGACGATAACCAGCGGTACAAAGTCTATTTGGGAAAAGTTCTCTTCCACGACCGTCGTTTGTCCATCGACAACAGCGTCGCGTGCGCCAGTTGCCACAACGTCAACGAAGGAGGCGGCGATGGGCTGCCCCTGTCCATCGGCGCGTACCACCAGGAAGGCGATCGGAACTCAGCGACCATCTTGAACGCGGTTTTCAATTCGAACCAACTGGCCGATGGTCGCTTCCTCTCGTTGCACGAGCACGTAGCGGTTCCGCTCTACCATCCCAAGCAAATGGGCAGCGACTGGCCGACGGTGATGCGGAGGCTCTCGTCGGATAAACGCTTGCACGAATGTTTTCGGGAAGCGTATGCCGACGGCCTAACGGCAGAAAACATTGCCGACGCAATCGCCAGTTATGAAACGCGGCTGATCACCTACGATGCGCCGTTTGACAAGTATTTGCGCGGCGACCAGGACGCGATCACCCGCGAAGAAAAGGCCGGCTACGCGCTCTTCAAAGAGCGTGGCTGCGTCGCCTGCCATCAAGGTCGCAACGTCGGCGGCAACTTATACCGAGAGACCGCTGCCACTGCAGAAATCCCGTCGGCACCTCCGGGCGACATGGACGAAGGCTCGCAGCGTTTGATAGCAACATCGCCGACTCCGGCCAGCGCGAGGCTCAAGGTGCCGACGCTTCGCAACGTGGCTTTGACCAAGCCGTACTTTCACGATGGCTCGGCCGAGACGTTGGAGGAAGCGGTGCGAGTGATGGCGTCGACCGAGCTGGGCTGCGAACTGCCCGAAGAGGACGTTCAAAAGCTGGTTCGGTTCCTCGAGACGCTGACCGGCGTGATCGAGAGGGAGCTGCAGCCATGAAGCACATAGTTCGTCGAAGTTGCGTCATCGTCGGCTTGGGCGTCCTGGTCGGGTTTTTGTCCGTCAAATCGCGACCTGCTGGTATCGAAGCCACTGCGCAGCTCGAGCGAACTGTGCATGGGCTCGAGCAGATCGACGCCGAGATCGATGCGGAAGTGCTGAAGCTTCGCTCTGGATTGCGAAGCAACTACGATCGCTTGACCTTTTATCAGCGCCAATTGGGCAGCTCTGCCGCGGCCGCGGGTCGTCTGGTCCGCCCAGCGGTCCAAGCATCCGTCGCAGGCCGCCAGCGGAAAGCGCTGGCCGAGGCCGTGCAACAAAAGCTGCTCATGCTGGAGACGTTCAAGTCGCAGCACGCGCAACTGGCCCTCTCGCGGGCGATGTTCCGCAACTTTGAAAAACGGCTTTCCGAGTTAACAGCCGACCAGGGCCAAGGCCGTTCGCTGCCCTGGCCGCTGTGTGAACTGAAAGAAGCCTCGATCGAATTCGCATCGGGAGCCGACGCGACACGGCCCGAGCGCTTGGAAGCCGCCATTGCGCGAGTCGCCCAAGCCGAGATCGAGCCCGACAGCGCGGCCGCTAAAGCGCGCGCCGGCCTGCTTGCTCAGTCTCGGAAAATGCTCACGCTGCAGCTGGCACTGGCTCGCTGGCAGCGCGATGTCGACTTGATACCGGTCGACGAGAGCTTGGCGCGCATCGTCGGCACAGCGGACGCGGACTCGGCTCAGGCGCGGGGCGCGGCAGCTCGCTACGGGCGCGCCTGGTTAGTGACCTCGCTGCTGTTGCTCGGATACAGTGGCTACGTGCTCTATCGCGCGGGCCGTTACATAGTCGAAACGCGAGCTGTCAAACTGCAGCTCGAGCAGCGAGTCGACGCGCAAACGCGGGCGCTCGAGGCGGCTAATCGCGAATCCGCCCAGCTACTGCAGGCTCTCTCGGCGGCCGTGGTGCGACTGGACGGTGAGGGACGAGTGCTGTGTTGGAATCGCGCTGCGGAACGACTGTTCGGCGTCGCGATGGACGCGGCTCTGGATGCGCCATTCGACCAACTGCCGATCGCCTGGAAGAATCCGAAGTGGCTTGCCCGGCTCAAGCAGAGCGGCGCGTCCGCGGACAGCATGCAATTGGAAACGCAACTTCAAACGGCGGCTGACCGGCAGCAAATCATCAGTCTGACGCTTCACCCCCTGGGCGAGCCGCTCTCGCAGGCGGGTTGGCTGCTGTTGGCCAGCGATGTCAGCGCTCAGAGATCCCTGGAAAAGCAACTGCAGCACGCTCACAAGCTGGAATCGGTCGGCCAGTTGGCCGCGGGCGTGGCTCACGAGATCAATACGCCCATGCAGTACATCGGCGATAACGTCCAGTTTCTCAAGAACTCGCTGGCCCACCTGCAGCCAGCGCTCGCGCTACTGTGTCAAAGTTCGGAACAACAAGCAATGGACGCCGATATCGAGCAGCAGTTGCTCGAGACGCTCGAAGGTCTCAATCTCAAGCGGATGTTGGACCACTTGCCGAAAGCCATCGAGGACGCCGAACAAGGCGTCGGCCAGGTGGCCCGTATTGTGCATGCCATGCGCGAAGTCTCCGACAGCGGTCCGGAGCAACCGATGCTGTTGGATTTGAACCGCATCATCGAATCGACAGTGGTCGTCTCGAGATCCGAGTGGAAGTTTGTCGCCGAGATGGAGTGCGATCTGGCGCACGATCTTCCCATGATCCCCGGATTCGCGGCGGAGTTGCATCAGGTCTTTCTGAACCTGATCGTCAACGCGGCCCACGCGATCACCGCACCGTCCGCTCAACGCGGCACGGAAAAGCAAGTGATCCGCATCAATAGTCGCCATGACAACCAATGGTGCACGGTCACCGTCGAGGACAGCGGCTGTGGAATTCCGGAGGAACTCCATAGCCGGATTTTCGATCCCAGCTATGCATCGACCGAGGATGACGCGACCGGCGGCAAAGGATTGGTGGTCGCCCATCAAGTGGTCGTACAAAAACATGGCGGCAAGATCTGGTTCGATACCGCCGTCGGGATTGGGACGACGTTTACCGTCCAGCTCCCGCTTTCCTCGGTGGCCGCACTCTCAAGCTGAAGCCGCGCGGGGCTTATTCCCATCGCGGGCTATTCTCTTTAAGGCGGCGATTGACTTGACGAGCGCCCCGGCCTTGAATCTGTTAAGCTGGTTGGCACAAGTAATTCGCGTTTAAGGCACATGTGAAGCAAGGCGAATTACTGGTGCCAACGCACATAAAGCGTGCCAGGCGAGTGGTGATCTTAAGGATTTGCACGGGGCGCTGACATGTCGGAAACGCGCGAGCCTCATCCGCTGGATGACTTTGAGTTCAGTCCGCAGCCGGACGAGGCGAGCCGCACGCCGGTCCATCGACCACTACTCAAGCTCAGTGTCTGGCTGATCGCGGGCAGTTTTGCGGTGCTGCTGATCTCCGCCATCGCCACCAGCCTCGCGCCGCCGAGCTCCGGCTACGAATCGTTCAGCTCGGGAGTGTATCGAGCCAGTGGACTAGTTTTGCTGGTCGGATTTTTGGGCATGCTGGCGGCGTACCGTATCCCTCATCTCAAGCAGCTTTCTATGGACAGTGGCGGCTGGCGACAGC
>JBQCJB010000333.1:0-8404 GCA_051953155.1 Aureliella sp.
TGACCAGCGAGGATTCGCCCGCCGAGTATCACTACGCTGGTCCGCGGGCCAAGCGGATGACGGCCGAGCAATTCATCGATACTGTCTGGCAACTGACCGGCGCGGCTCCGTCGAAGATGGATGCCAAGTTCCTGCGCGGCAAGCTCGATCCGGAAGTCGCTCGCTCGGTGGAACTGGTCGGCCAGTGGATCTGGTCCTCGGACAACCAGCCGCCAGCTCCGGCCGGCGAGAAACGCAGCTTCCGCAAGAGTTTTGAACTGGACAGTCCGGCTGAGCAGGCCGGCGCGGCCATCTCCTGCGATAACCGCTTCACACTTCTGGTCGACGGCAAGAAGGTGGCCAGCGGCGAAAACTGGCAAAGTCCGGTAGCGATCTCGCTGGGCTCGCTGAACAAGGGAAAGCACGAACTGCTGATCGTGGCTGAGAACCAAGGGGACGCGCCGAATCCGGCCGGGCTTTATTTCCAGGCCAGCATCGGCAGTGCGGGCAGCGGTGAATCGAAGGTGATGACGCTGGCCAGCGATGCGACCTGGGAGTGGACGGCCGAGACGCCCAACGCGGCGGGCAAGTTCAAGACGCCGCCTAGCGATTGGCAGCCGGCCGTGCCTGTGGCCAACCAGCAAACGTGGGCTGCGGTAGCCGGCGATCTGAAAAACGCACTTGCCCGCGCCAGTTTCGTGCCCCAACGAATGATGCGCGCCGCCCTGCTGAAAAGCGATCCGCTGATGCGGACTCTCGGCAGGCCCAACCGCGACCAGATCGTCTCGATGCGGCCGAACGATCTGTCGACCCTGGAAGCAATCGACTTGGCCAACGGCGAGCGCCTGGCAAAAATACTCAGCGAAGGCGCCGAGAACTTGCTCGAGCGACCCTGGAAGGACCGCGACGAATTCGTCGACTGGTTGTTCGCATTGTCGCTGTCGCGGACGCCGACGGCCGACGAGCGGCAAATCGCACTGGAGATGGTCGGCGAGAAACTGTCGCCGCGCGGCGTCGAGGACTTGCTGTGGGCGGTCATCATGTTGCCCGAATATCAATTTGTAAGGTAGACCAATCATGGAAATGGACATTGATCCGAAAAGACCCAAAGCCGACGTGCGCCGCGAGTTTTTGAAGAAGCTGTCCCTGGCCGGCACGGCCGCCTTGATGACCGGGCAACCGCAACTGGTGCGCGCCGGCGACGAGTCGAGCGAGCATCCCAAGGCGACGGCGGACGCCTGTATTTTGCTGTGGATGGGAGGCGGCATGGCCGCGCCCGATACGTTCGACCCGAAGCGTTATTCGCCCTACAAAGAAGGGTTGGAAATCGCTTCGATGCTCAGCACCTTCCCAGCGATCGACACCGCCGTCGACGACATCAAGATCTGCGAAGGGCTGGAGCATATCGCCCAGGTGATGGACCGCTGCACGCTCATTCGCAGCGCCGTTCAAGCCGATCTGGGCAGCATCCTCCATTCGCGGCATCAGTACCACTGGCACACCGGCTACGTCCCGCCGCAAACGGTCGCTTGTCCGCACATCGGCGCCTGGATGGCTAAAGTGCTCGGGCCGCGCAATCCGGTCATTCCCGCGTTCATCAATATCGGCCAGCGGCTGGAAGGCTTTGGGGAGACCGAAGAACTCAAGGCCTTTACGACCGCGGGCTTTTTCGGCAATGAATTCGGGCCGATGAATCTCCCCTTCCCCGAAGAGGCCGCCCAATCGGTCAAGCCGCCGCAAGGTATGGACGCGCAGCGTTTCGCCAATCGCGAGCGGCTCTTCCGCCGATTGGTCGATCGCACGCCCAACCGCGACGTGCTGAGCGACTACCAGCGCGAATCGATGCTCCGCAGTCTGGATAACGCGTATCGCTTGCTCAGCTCCAAAGAGCGCGACGCCTTCGATATCTCGCTCGAACCGCCCGAGGTTCGCGCCAAGTACGACACCGGCCGCTTCGGTCGCGGTTGCTTGCTCGCTCGACGGTTGATCGAGGCCGGCGCGCGGTTCGTCGAAGTGACGACTGAATACGTTCCCTTCTTCCAGTGGGACACGCATGCCAACGGACACGAGACGGTCGCCGGGCTGCACAAGGAAATCGACATGCCGGTGGCCACGCTGATCCAGGAACTGGAAGAGCGCGGGCTGCTCGAACGCACGCTGATCGTCCTGGCCAGCGAATTTAGCCGCGATGCGATCGTCGAAGGCAAACCGGGCTCCAACGCCAACGATCAGGCGACCTACAAAGTCGACGTCGTCAGCGAGATGAAGCATTACGGGCTGCACCGCCACTTCACCGGCGGCACCAGCGTGCTGATGTGCGGCGGTGGCATGAAGCGTGGCTTCCTCTACGGCGAAACCGCACCCGAGCGGCCCTTGGTCGCCATCAAGGACCCGGTCAGCATCATGGACCTGCATGCCACGATCATGACCGCGATGGGCATCAGCCCGAAGACGAAGTTCATGATCGAAAACCGGCCTTTCTATGTGACCGAAGACGGCAAGGGCGAGCCGGTCATGGATTTGTTTGCTTAGGATTGGGGCGGGATCGGTGTGGGAACGTGCGATAGATCGGCAGCTCACACACGATCCCTACGGTCACATCCTGACCAACATCGGCTGCTGGTCTCGCGACGGCCAATGGATCGTCTACGATACGCGTAGCGATCCCGCGGGCAGCCGCTTCGACGGGACGCGTATCGAACGCGTGCACACGACCGACGGGCGCGTCGAGCGGTTGTACGAAAGCCGCCGCGGCGCGCACTGCGGTGTGGTCACCTGCTGCCCGGTGACCGATCGCGTCATCTTCATTCTCGGCCCCGAGCATCCGACCGAGCAATGGTCCTATGCCGCCTGGCATCGCCGCGGCGTATTTTTGCGGCCCGGCGACACCGAGGTCACGCCGCTGGATGCGATGTGCTATGACGAGCCCTTCGTGCCTGGCGCTCTCCGCGGCGGTTCGCATGTGCACACCTTCGATGCCCGTGGCGAACTGGTCGCCTTCACCTACGAGGATCACGTCCTGGCCGTCGCTCCTCCCGGCTCCAACGCGGAGCGCAACGCGCGCCAGGTCGGCGTCAGCAGTCCGATTCGCGGTGTCGAAGTGCACACCGGTCATCCCCGCAATCACTCGGGCAGCCACTTCAGCGTGCTCGTCACGCGTTCGGTCGATCAACCGCAGCCGGGCAGCGATGACGTGCTGCGAGCCTTTGAAGATGCCTGGGTCGGCCATGCGGGCTATCGCTTGCCGGGCTCGAGTGTTTCCCAGAGAGCCCTCGCCTTTCTCGGCGAAGTCGTAACCGCGTCGGGGCAGCGCATCACCGAGCTGTTCGTAGTCGACCTGCCCGCGGACCTCACAGCCGCTAGCGAGGCTGGCCCGCTGGAAGGCACGCGGCTGCTCCGTCCGCGGCCCCCGCGCGGCACGCGGCAGCGGCGTTTGACGTATACGCAAGATCGTCCGCTGCCTGGCCTGGCGCCGGTGCGGCATTGGCCGCGGAGCACTCCCGACGGATCGCGCATTTTCTTTTTGATGTGCGATGCCACCGGTGCGGCTCAGTTCTGGAGCATCTCACCGCTCGGTGGCCAGCCGCAGCAGTTGACTCATTTGACTAGCGGCGTCACCTCGGCCTTCAGCGTTTCCGCCGACGGTCAGTGGCTTGCTCATACGGCTGACGGCTGCGTGTGTGCCACCTCGATCGCAACCGGTGAGACCTTTCGCTTGACCGAGCCCTGCGAGCCAGCGATCGCTCCGCGCGGCGAAGCCTGCGTGTTCGCCCCCCAAGGCCATCGCATCGCCTACATCCGCCCCCACCAAACCTTCAACCAAGTCCATATAGTAGGACAGGCCTCCGGCCTGTCACAGTAAAACAGATGGTGTTAATTGAATACCGAGCGCAGGTAACCGTAAGGTTGGGTACGGCGATGTTGGGTATTGGTACTGGGTAATCCGGCATTGTGATATGGTGGTATTTAAGGATGTTGTGATTTTTGGTTTTCGGGTTCTTGGTGACAGGCCGGAGGCCTGTCCTACTTGGAGGGGCCATGAGCTTGTTCCGGCGCCGACATCTGCCGCATTTCGACGTGGAGAACAAGGCGTACTTTATTACGGCTTGCCTGCACGGCAGCATTAATGCAGCCAGCCTGAAAAAGATCAGAGACTATCGAAACGAACTGACCGCGCGCCCGAAACCTCAAGACCTCTCCAACGCGGAATGGGAGCTCAACAAAGATAAATTAGTGTTCAAACTGATCGATAGGTTGTTGGACAATGAGTCTCCAGTCAACCATCTGAAGAATGAGACGCTTGCCAAAATCGTCGTCGACGCGTTTCTACATTTCGCCGATGAGCGATATCGGTTGTTGGCTTTCGTTGTCATGCCCAGCCATCATCACTGGCTCTTTTTTCCCGAGCCGCACTGGTGTGATCAATTGGCAGCGGACGAGCGACACCACGAGAAACCGAGAACGCCGCGAGAGGTCATCTCGCATAGCGTCCAAAGCGTCACTGCCCACCGTTGCAACCGAATTCTCGGGCAGACAGGACCGTTTTGGCAGTCGGAGACCTACGACCATTTTGCTCGCGACGAAGCCGAGACAATGCGGATCATTCAATACATCGAGAATAATCCCGTTAGCGCAGGCTTTTGTCAGCAGCCGGAACACCATCCATGGTCCTCTGCCTCCTTCCGCCAGCGCCACAATATCCCCGTCGGCGATCCCCTCAAGTAGGACAGGCCTCCGGCCTGTCTCAGCCCGTACCAAGTCTTTTCAACCTGACCGGCCTGTCTCAACCTGCCCCAGCAAGCTGAACGTGTTTCATCGCGGTACCAGGTGTTGCGGGATGTTGTCGTTTTAGTTTTATGCGAAGTTTTTATATTCCCTGTGACAGGCCGGAGGCCTGTCCTACTAGGAGGGAACCGGCGTAGCCTACGACGCGGGTGCGGTCGCCACCGGTTTCGCCGCTGGTGGTGTAGGCGATCTCTTTCACGCGGAAGTCGTGCCCGAGCTTGTGGAGCGTGGCCATCACGAGTGCTGCGGGAACGACGCCGCACATGCTGATCTGATGCTCGTGACACGTCTGCAGCAACTGCTGCGGGTCTCCGGTGGCAAAGGCGTCGAGCGCCATCCGATCCAATCGGCGGTTTTCCTCCTCGGGCGCAAAGTGATTCATGTCGCTGGAAATCACCAACAGTGGTGGTCTCGGGGCGCGGCGGATGACTTCGGCTAGCCCTTCAGCTGCCGCTTCGATCTCCGCCCAAGTCCCACCCGCCATCGCGATGCCGACTACCTTTACCGTCGGCGCTACCCGCTCGAGGACCGGCAACTGGACTTCGATGCCGTGCTCCCGCTCATGCGCCGCGACATCGAATTGCATTCCGGGTACCAGATCCACGATCGACTGGGCCAGCTCCGGGGCGCCTGCAAAGCTCACGCTCGCCGACAGTCGCCAGCGTTCAAACGGGCAGACCGCCCAGTTGACGCCCGCCGGGGTATGCTTGGGCGAGATGACGATTACCGACTCAGGAATCTGGACTGCGCGCCAGACGTCGCTGGCCACGCCGCCGCTGTATCTTAAACCGGCGTGGGGCACCATGATCGCCAACGCGGGCTGGGGCGACCGAGGCGCGTCGCCCTTCTTGAACAGTCCCTCGACCAGGCTGCGGCGGGCGGCGTCTTCGGCCGGATAGAACTTGCCGCCCAAGGCGGGTTCCCGCGCTCCGCTGCCGCGCATCGGCATCGGTGCGGTGATGGCCACGACGTCGCGAAGGCTGGATATGCAATGGAAACTGTGGACCGCGCCGTAGCGACTGCCCACGGGCAGCTTGCTGCGCAGGAACTCGAGCAATTCCTCGGGCGCCTTGTTGGGGTCAAAGCCAAAGGCGCAGTGCCGCGGATCGTTGATGACCAGAGCGCGATGGGCCGCGTCGACACCTTCGACGTGCACTTGCTCGCCGGTGCCGTGCAGGGCGGGATCGATGCCGATCGTCAGTCCGACTTGGAACGGACCCGTATAACGCTGACGAGCCAAAATCTGGGCGACGCTCTGGCACATCTGGAACAAAGTGGACTGCAGAGGAACGCCCGGCCGCACGGAGATCTGCATCGCGTTGCCCTGCTTGATCGCGTCACCGGTGCCCCATTGCATCGACAGCACGATCGCGTTGACTGTGGCGTCGGGCAAATGCGGCGCGTAGTAGCTGGGCGTGGCCCCTTGGGCGATCGCCGACACGTTCGCGGCTGCCAGCTGGACATACTGAGCCAACTGCTCGTCGCTGAGGACATGCTCCGCGCGGTGCGGTGCGATTTGGCTGTCATCGATCTGGAAAGGGCCGCTGATCGAGTGTCCTTCGAAGGTGAAGACGGTCGCCTGTTCGTGTTTCCACGCGTCCAGCGGAAGGTTGGCTTTGCGGCACACCGCGACCAAAAACTCTTCGGCGCTCCACCCTCTCTCGGTCGCTACGCTCGGCAGCAGCAGGCCGCTGGCCTGTCCCAGTTGGATCACCACGCCGTGCTTGCCGATCGTCACCGAGGCGGCTCGCTGCTGGCCGGCCGCCGGGATTGGTTCCATGGGACCGAGCAGCGTGACGTCGACCTCCAGGTAGTCCAGTTCGATCGGCGAGATCGCCGCCAGACGCTGGTCCTCAAGCGCGGTCCGCGCCGCGGCCTGGTCGGCCGCGGCTCCCAGCGGCATCGGTTTGCCAAGCACGCCGCAGCAGCCCCGCAGATGCTCGCCGCGCTTCAACGTCACGAAGAGACCGTGCACGGTCATCTCGCTCAAGTTGCCCAGCAGTTGTTCGGGAGTGGATCGCGGTTGACGGCGGCTGGCCTGAGCGACCCAATGGCAAGCCGCTTTGTGCAGGCGGCTCCGCTGCTCGGGCAGGAGTTGCGGTAGCGCGGCGCTGGCAGTCGAACTCGATCGTGCGACTCCGCCGCTGCTTTGCCCGGTCACTCGTTCGCCACTGGCGGCGGAGGACTGTCTCGAACTCATGGCTGATTCCTTGTTAGCGAACTGCTCGATGCGCACCGGCTGACGCTTGGCACCCCATGTGCCTGGAGCTTCGAGAAAGCGTCCCGGAATCCGTGTGTGGCAAGCCTGACATCGATCGCCGTCAAGCCGGTATTGTCCCAGTTGATACCAATCTCGTTCGATCAGCAACTGGCCGCAACTTGGACAATAAGTGCTTTGTCGCTGCACATCGTGCACATTGCCCACATACACGTATTTCAGCCCGCAGCGCTTGGCGATCTCATACGCTTCCTCCATCTTCTCCGGCGGCGTATGCCCGTGCTCGCGCATGCGAAAGTCGGGATGAAAGGCGCTGAAATGCACCGGCACATCATCGCCGACGTGCGTCAGCAAGTGCTCGCACATCCGCTCCAGTTCGTCGGCTCGGTCGTTCTCGCCTGGAATGATCAAGTTGGTGATCTCCAGCCAAACGTCGGTTTGATGTTTGAGATAGCTGAGCGTGTCGAGCACCGGTTGCAGGTGGGAGTAGGTAATCTTGCGATAGAATTCCTCGGTGAAGGCTTTCAGGTCGACGTTGGCCGCGTCCATCACGCCGAAGAATTCCTCGCGGGCTCCCGGTGAGATGTACCCTGCAGTGACGGCGACCGAGCGCACGCCGGCGGCGCGGCAAGCCTTCGCCGAATCGATGGCGTACTCGGCCCACACGACCGGATCGTTGTAGGTGAAGGCGACGCTATGGCAGCCTAGCCGCTGGGCCGCGGTGGCGATCGTCTCCGGCTCGGCATGGGCGCTCAGCCGCTGGACCTCGCGCGATTTCGAGATATCCCAGTTCTGGCAGAACTTGCAGCCCAGGTTGCAACCGGCCGTGCCGAACGACAGCACCGACGTACCGGGCAAGAAGTGATTCAGCGGTTTCTTTTCGATCGGGTCGATGCAAAAGCCGGTGCTCTTGCCGTAGGTCGAAAGAACCATCCGCCCATCGCGGTTCTCGCGCACGAAGCAGAAACCCCGGTCGCCCGGTTTGAGGCTGCACTGCCGCGGGCACAGCCAGCAATCGATGCGCTCGCCACTGGCGCTGGGCGACCACCAGGCCCCCGGCATCGCGCCGTCGCCCAAGCGCTCGTGCGGCATTTGCGCATACTGGTTCGAGGCACTGCGATCGCGATCCGGTTCGGATAAGGCCGACGTGCTATAATTCATGTCTCTTGTCTCGCACTCTCGAGACGTGTCCCTTTTGGTGTTCGAGATCCCATGTCCAACCACGCTTCGCCAAAAAACTCTGCGAGCATTCCTTCTTCGAATGCCACGCCGTCGGATGCCTCTTCGCCGAATGAGCCGTCGGCGGGTGCTCCCGCTGCCAAGGCTGACGCTCGGCCGGCAGCCACGGATTTGCCGCCGACGCAGACGCCGGTGGCGGGCATTCAAATGGATATTAAGCTCGGCGACAACGCCGGCAACGTC
>JBQCJB010000334.1:0-6565 GCA_051953155.1 Aureliella sp.
TCTGCGGCTGCGCCACGGCGCGGCCTTTGATCTTGGACGGCATCGGTGGATCAGGAGGGCTTGTCGACGATTTTAATTCGTACGGTGGGAGTCGGCAAAAAAACGGCCTGCTCGCGCTCGGCCGTCAATTCCTTGAGCTTCTTCTCATTCTCTTGAGCAGCTTTCAGCGCCGCGGCGATGGCGTCCTTTTGGTCGGCCCGGGCTGGATAGGCCAGTAGCTTTTCCAGCTGTTGGCGTTCCAGTTCGGCTCGCTGGAGAGCTTGCGGATTGTTGCGCGTCTTGAGCTTGGTTTCGACTTGGAACCAGAAGGTCGCCTCGCCCAGAGGAGCATCGGCCGCCACGACCAGTTCGCCTTTGCCTTCGCTGGCCGGACCATCGATGCCGACCTCGGCCAAGGTCGTCTTGGCCGGCAGGTTCTGGGCGCGGAAGGTCAATTTATCCTTCCCCCCGTCGCGACGTACGACTTTGATCGGGAGCCCCAGCTTGCTGCCGCGGGCCACTGTCAACGGTTCGCTGCCACCGATCTCAAACGAGATCGGAAATGTATCTTTGTCGTTGACCGCGACGATCAATTGCTGGCTCATGCGATGGCTGAGCGCGTTCCAAGTCGGTATCGGTTCCCACGTCAATTCCGCCGCAGCGGCCTCCGCTTGTTGGCCAGCGGCGTTCAGGGCTCGACCGACAATTTTTATCGGACCGGCGAAGGCCGATGCCTTGCCCTGGCAGACCAGGATCAAATGCCCTTCGTCGCGATCGCCCGGCACGAGAATCGGCGCGGCCGACACACCCTCGGGCAAACCTTCGCAGCGGACTTCGACATCTCCGGCCAGTCCGTCGATCCGCTTGACGATGACGCGAACGGCTGCGGTGCCTTCGAGACAAAGGTTGTTGCCGATCGGGCGGGCCTGAGCAGCGTTGTTCGTCGGCGAAGCCCAGGCTGCGACAAGCGACAGCGTCGGGCGGGGCGGACGAATCGCAAGGAGAAAACGCCCGCCTGCGCTGGCGGCATTGGTGGCCAGTTGATCGCGCACCACCAGGCGGACGACGCCGTCGGCCGGAGCGTCCAAGCGCACCGATGGGTCGAAGCGAGCGATGCGAAACGGCGGTGTCCCGCTGGCCGGACCATCGTCCTGTTCGAGGATGCGTTCGAGTTTGCCCGGCGTCTTGTCACTGCCCGAGCCAGTCTCCGCAGCTGAGGGTGCTGGCACTTTGCTCAGGCTCAAGATCGGGTCGGTGCGCTCACCCATCTGTTCGGAGATGACATCGATCGCCAGGCTTTCTCCCTTTTTGACCGAGAACTCGAACGCCTGGCCGTCAGGGGCGTCGGTAAACGTTCCCGCGATCAAACAGGGCGGCGTGACCTGGAGCGGACCGCTCCCGGTTGACGAGTCTGCGGTCACCAACGGGAATTTCTCGTCGATCCAGCGGTCGATCGGCGAGCCCGTAATATTGCGAGCTTGCGAAAGCTGGCCAGGCGGCGGCGCCAGAGCAGCCGCAACCTGTGCGGGCTGGTTCCATGGTCCAGCCGTCGGATCGGCTCGCGGTCCTTCCGCTGGTTCGGCCCACAACGCATAAAAAAATTCGTCACCTCCGCGATAAATCGCATCGCGCACTTCGACCGTATAGCTCCCCGAGTGCTTGGCCGCAAACTCGGCGACAGCACCGGCGATTCCCTGGCTGGCGGCGGCAACCGTTCGCGATTCCGGATCGAGGATTCGCAAATGCGTCAGCGCTCGCGAATCGAGTTTGGCGTCGAGCGCCGTAACCCGGATCTGTTGCCCGGCTGAAAGCGGCAGGACGTAGCGCTGCACCTTGGCTGCGGCGAACCGGTCGAGAACGATCTTGTCAAAGTCCAGTTGCGGACCGGGCGATTGATCGTCGCCGGGCTGTGCCAGGCTGACAACGGGCCGCGGCGCCACCCACAGCACGCGGGACGACGAGGCACCGTTGCGACCGATCGCCCAAACCTCGTAAAAGCCCGGCGGCACATCGCTGGCGACGCTGAGCGTGAATTTGCCGAATACCGGGTGCGTTTGGTTGGTCAGCGGGTTCGACTCGCCGGCCACGACGTTTGCGCTCAGCCCTGGATGCGAGAAGATCAAACGATCGATTTCATCCAAGGGGCCCTGGCCGAGCACCTCGACAGCTTGCGTGCTGCCGACGTGGGCCGCGGGGGGAAAAAGTACGCGCAGCTGCGTGACCGGCAACTGCGCAGCGGCATAACCGGCCAGGCAGAAAGTGATCCAGGCGCTGCAGAGGCAGGCTGTCTTCGATTGGAATGCCATAGGGACATGTCGTTAGTGATTGAACAGAAACTCTTTGCTATTGACGACGGCCCACAGCAAATCTTCATAGGCCGTTCGCAGATTGTCTTTTTTATTCTCGAGATAGGCCAAAGCCGTCTGCGTTTCAGCGGTGGTCGGTTTGCGGCTCAGGGCGATCAAGTAGATCTCTTCGATTTTCGCCGCGGGATCGCGGCTGCTGTCTGCCGCCAGCGCGGCGGCTCGTCCGCCGTTGTCGGACAACTTGGCCTGGACCTCTTTGGAGTTGAGCAGATGCAGGCTTTGAGCCAGGTTGGCCGATTGCACTCGCTCGCACTCGCAGGCGGTCGTCGACTCGGGGCGACCGAAGACCGTCAGGAAGTAGGAATTGAATCCACTGTCAGGCAAGCTGACCGCGCGGGCGCCTCCTGGCATTCCCTGGAAACTGGTTGTCGTGCCGGTCACGCGATCCAGCGCGTCGAGCAGAACTTCGGCCATCAACCGTTTGGGATAGTAGCGCGAGTAAGCCGTGTGGTCGGCGACATTCTGGTCGCTGACCTGCGAGCTAGATTGGTAGACTCGCGATTTACAGATCGAGCGCACCAGGTCCTTCATATCGTATTCGGACGATACGAAGTGTTCGGCCAGAGCGTCGATCAGTTCTTCATTGGAAGCAGGGTTCGTCACCCGCATGTCGTCCTCCGGCTCGACCAGGGCGCGCGCCATGAAGTGTTTCCACATGCGGTTGACGAACATTCTCGCAAAGAACGGATTGTCCGGGGCCGTCATCCAGTCGGCCAAGGCGATCCGTGGATCGCCCGGCACGTCGTCACCCAGCGGCTGGGCATCCAGACCGGCCGGCTGGAGCGACCTTCCGTTTTTGGGATTCTTGGCGCGAGGTTGTCCCGACTTGCTGACGAAGACAGGTTGCTCTGGGGTGGCGCCACCTTTTTGATTCACCAGCGAGAAAAAGGCGGCGAAGTGGTAGTAATCGTCTTGGGCCCATTTTTCGAACGGATGATGGTGGCAGCGGGCGCACTGCAGTCGCTGGCCGAGAAACAACTGGGCTGCGTCTTCGGTCCGCGATTCGATGCTGGCGACCTCGCGATACCAGGCGACGGGCGGGTTGGATTCAGGACTGCCCGAGGCCGTGATGATCTCGCGCACAAATTGATCGTACGGTTTGTTGGTCTCCAAGCTCTGCCGAATCCACTCGTGAAATCCGAAACTACCCAGTTGGTGACCAGCGGTGGGGCGGCGATTGCGCAGAATGGTGCTCCACTTCAGCGCGAAGTGTTCGGCGTAGTCCGGGCTGTCCACCAGACGGTCGACCAGCTGGGAGCGTTTATCCGACTGCATGCTGCCGAGAAACTCGCGAGTTTCTTCCAGCGTCGGCAAACGTCCCGTGACGTCGAGCGTAACGCGCCGCAGGAATTCGCTGTCGTCGGACAACGGCGACATCGGGATGCCCAGCGCCTTCAGCTTGGCCATTACCGGTTCGTCGACGAAATTATTCGCCTTGGGCCACTCAGCGATTTGGGCGCCTTGCGGCAGGCTAGCCCGGAAGACCGAAACGCGGCCTTGATAACGAGCCATGATGGCCACGTCGCCTGCCCCGGTCGTCGCCGTCACCAAACCGGTCGGCGAAACGTTGGCCATATCCGTATTGTTCGATTCGTACTGGACCGTGCGTGTGATGTCCTCGGTCGAGCCGTCGGAGTAGGTTGCCGTAACGGTCAACTGCTGCGAGGCCTCTTTAGCCAAGAGTCGCTCGGCCGGGACAACCGCAATCGAAGCCAGGACTGGATCGCGATCGCTGCCATAGGGCATGCCTTGAGCGATCCAGCGGGCGAGCAAGCGATACTCGTGCGAATCTTTTTCGATCCGTTGGCCGCCGCCGTGCGGCGTTTCGTTGATCGCTTTAGTCAGCAGCAAGCTCCGCTCTGGCGCAGCTGGAAAAAGCCGGCGGCCGCGCGATTCGACGACCAGATGCTCGTAGTCCTCCGTGGGCTCAAAACCGAGCAGCGAGAGTTTGAAACCGTTTTGTCCGGCCGCTTTGCCGTGGCAGCCGCCGCCATTGCAGCCGTACTTGGTGAAGATCGGAATGATTTGGTTGGGAAAGTTGACTGGGCGATGTTCGCTAAAGCCGGTCGTTTCAACCTCCAGCTGAGTAGCGGTTCCATTGGGCAGGCTGATATGAACTTTGGCCAAGCCGTCGGCCAGTGGCTTGACCAGACCGTCGGCAGCAATCTCCAGCATGCCGCTGGGCTCGACCGAATAGGCCACCTGCCGCGTGACGTCGCGCTGCGTCGACGGCCCGGCTGTCTCGGCTGGCATGACGCCGCTGATGAGCAACTGAGCACGGGCATCGCTACCGCGGAGAACCAGGCGCGGCGTCGCGCCGTCGGCGGCGGCGACATTTTCGACTCGCAAGCTTTTGATTCCGCTCAGCAGGTCCGCGTTCGCATCGCGTACCTGGCTAGCGGTTTCGATCGGCTTGGCGGAAGTGCCTTCAGCCGCGCGAACCGTTGCGGCTAGTCCCAGTGCCCCGACGATCGGGCATTGGGAGAGTGAGCCGGAGGATAACACAGAGACGATGGCAGCCAGCATGACCGGCCTGGTTCGGACCGATGCAAACGATCGCCGGTGCGCACTGTCCACTACGAAAAAGCTTCGCATATTGACGATGTCCTTCCTATCAAATCAGCTCGGCGATTGGCTGGTCTTCAATCAGATATTGGGGGCGGCCGGTGGGGTCGGCGATTGTCGTCGAAGCAACGTCGATGCCCAGGTTGTGGTAGAGCGTAGCCACGATCTCCTGCTGGCGCACCGGGCGTTCGACGGCAAATTCGCCCAGGCGATTGGTGGCCCCGATCGCCTGACCGGCCCGGATGCCGCCACCGGCCAGGAAAGCGCAACTGACCTTCGACCAGTGGTCGCGGCCAGCGGCATTATTGATCTTGGGCGTTCGACCAAACTCACCCCAGGCAATCACGCTCACATCGTCGAGCATGCCACGCTGCTCGAGATCCTCGATCAGCGCGCTGAGGCACTGATCGAGTTTGGCGCCGTGGTCTCGCACCAAATCGAAATTCTTGCTGTGGCTGTCCCAGCGGCCGTAGCTGAGGCTGACGACGCGTACCCCGGCTTCGATCAGACGACGGGCGATCAGCAAGTGGTCGTTACAGGTCGGCGCGCCGTCGTACTGGTACTTGTACGGTTTCCCGTCGCCGTAGCGGGCCACGATCTTGGGATCTTCTTTCGACAAGTCGAGCGCGTCGAGCAGCCGGCTGCTGGTCAACACGTCAAGCGCTTGCTGAGCGAACGCGTCCATTCCGGCCATCGAACCGCTGGCGTCGATATCCCGTTTGAGCGTGTCGAGGCTGGTTAACAACTGCTTGCGATCCTGGAGCCGGTCGAGCGAAATGCCGTTCAGCTTCATGTTGTCCATGCCCGGTCCATCGGGCTTGAACGGCGAGTACGCCGCGCCCAAGAAGCCGGACGAACCGGAGTCGGACCACGGAAGGTGCTTAGTGGGTGCGGCCAGCCCAACATACGGCGGTACCGACGCGTCGACCGGACCATAGAGTTTTGCGACTGCCGAGCCGATCGCCGGCCGTCCGCCGAGCGCTTTCAAATCGTCGGGGAACCAGCCGGTCATGCACTGGTAAGCCTCGTGCCGGTCTTTGCAACCGACGACTGAACGAATGATGGCCGCCTTGTCCATCATCGCCGCCAACTGCGGAAAGACTTCGCAGATTTGGATGCCCGGCACGTTGGTCGCAATCGGACGGAATTCACCGCGAATCTCGCTCGGCGCGTCGGATTTGATCTCCCACATGTCTTGATGCGGAGGACCGCCGCCGAGAAAGATGTTGATGATCGCTTTGTGATTGCTGTTTGAGGTTCCGCTGCGCGCTTCGGCTCGCAGCAGGTCTGCCAATCCCAAGCCGCCGGCTCCGAAGCTCAGGCCGCCGATCTTGAGAAAGCTTCGCCGGGTCAATCCATCGCACAAGCGCTGACGTCCGCCCAAGATGGTGAGCATGCTAAATCCGTAGCACGAAAGAGGTAGGATGGAGCAGGAGGTGGGAAGGCACATTGCCTTATAACGCCTATTCTGGGCATATCGAGCTTCGCAAAGCAAGTGCACCGCCCTACATGCCCCCCAGTAGGACAGGCCTCCGGCCTGTCAAGCGCTACCAGAAACGCAAACCGCAAGCGGCAGTGTGCGTTTGGTCAGTTTCGCCAGTTTGGTCAGTTGTTCCAGGAGGTACAGGTTTTTGCAAAGAGAGACAGGCCAGAGG
>JBQCJB010000335.1:0-5430 GCA_051953155.1 Aureliella sp.
GACCTGGTCGCTCAACGGTCGATTCACTTGGAAGATTGCGTCTCATCTTTTAATGGGAGGCTCTTGGAGGTTAGCAGCGACTCCAAGACAGGCAGGAGCTTGACGCGACCGCCGCTCAATTCGACGACCCGCGCTTCGTACAATGTGCGGTCCTCCAGATCCGTCACCGGCAACTCGCCGGCCACGCGAGCTCGATCCGCGGCATAGGAAAGTGTCGCTCGTCGGACCAGCCGGACTCGATCAACAGCCGCTTCATCGCCGCGCAGCGAGCTGTCCAGACAGCGTTGGAGCAGCAGGTAAATCAATTCTTCGTTCTGTTCGGCGGCCGCCAGCGCGACCCAGCGCTCAAATGCGTGCCACCGCTGGTCCAACATCGCCAGCGCCTGACTGGCCGGAGCCACATTCTGCCACGCGTCGTCGGCCTCGTCAGTGTGATGGATTTGCAGCGCATGCGGGTAGTCGATTTCTGCGCCGCGGGTCATTTCCAGCGGTATCCCGCCGTAGTCCTGATGCAGCCCCACGGTGTAAGGCGCGAGAACCTTCAGGATGCGTCGCTCAAGCTCGCTGGACACGAAGTTAGCGGCTAAACAGACGCCCAGCGCAAAGAAATGGATCGTCAGCCAGAGACTGATCCAGGGACGCAGCCCAGCAGACAATTGCCCGCTCGCTGCAGAACTTTCGCCATCACCATGCATGCGGGTTGTCACCAGGAAGGGATGCTCGTCGGCTAGCCTGTCGGGGCCAAGCCATCGGACTTGAGCAGTGCGAGTGACCCTTTGACGCTTTCGCCAGCTGTGGGTTGGTAGCAATAAAAAAAGCCGAGGCGGCAAATGCAACCTCGGCTTCCGAGTGTACTCGCGAATCGAAACTAGCCAAGGCTAATTCGATTCCGACGCAACTAGGCCTTAGGAGCTTCAGGAGCGGCAGGGGCTTGAGGAGCCGGAGGAGCGGCTTGACCCTGAGGAGCGGCCTGTTGACCTTGAGGAGCAGCTTGCTGACCCTGAGGAGCGCCAGGCGCATTCATGACAGGGGCGTTCGAAGGCGAACCGCTTTCAACAGCGATCGGGCCAGCGTTCAGCGTGGTGCTGCAGTTCGGGCAGCCAGCGTTGACGGCTCCACCGCCGTAAACCATGCCACCGCCGCAAGCGCCACAGCCATTGTTGATGGTCTGGCCACAGCAGCTAGGAGCAGCAACCTGTCCGCAGCAGCTAGGAGCAGCTTGACCGCAGCAGCTCGGTGCAGCAACCTGACCGCAGCAGCTCGGAGCTTGCTGGCAGCAAACTGGCTCGCAGTAAGCCTGTGTTCCGCAGCAGTTGTTCTGACGTGCATGATGACGCTGGAACAAACCACCGCCACCGCCGCAACCACGACGATGATGGCCGGCTTGAGCCTGACCGGCATCGAACATCAGACCTGCGCACAACAGGAGGGCAAAACTGGCAATGCCCGAAACGAAAACTCGATTCATGGAAAATCTCCCAAAGGTAACCAACAGCACTTCGGTTCGACGAGAACCATTAGGGAGCGACCGTCGCTTGCCCTACTATCTACCCTCCGCCCGCCGTCGTCACCGCCCAGGCCAATGCCTTGGCTGATAGAGACTACCGGTTAAACGGAATAGGCTATTTGCGAAAACTGG
Organism: Aureliella sp.; assembly: GCA_051953155.1. Lineage (GTDB taxonomy): Bacteria > Planctomycetota > Planctomycetia > Pirellulales > Pirellulaceae > Aureliella. The sequence goes on from JBQCJB010000335.1 coordinate 1,640, forward strand.
TAAATAAGCTAACCCCGGCCCGGCGTTTGTCAACCAGGGGCACGCCGCCGAGCCAAGGCTCCGGCAGCCTCCCGACCGCCCGCACTTGTGCGTCTGGCGGATGCTAAACTTTGCCAACTGGGCAAACAGTCACGCCGCCGACCATCACGCTAGCGTCCGAGTTCGCGCTCACCCGAGCCACGACGCGGAAAAAGTGAGTGGCTGGGCAGCGGCCTGCGGAGTTGCCGAGCGTTCCTTAGCATACGGCGGGCCGAAAAGTCACCGTAACCGCTACGTTTTACCGCTTTGCTGGCAAATTCTAGCAGATGACGCAGCTGGAAGCGCTCAGCATCAAAAAGGTTGCAAGGTGCATGACGTGTGCAAGCGGGCTTTAAATGGCAAACGAATTCTGCTGACCGGTGCTAGCAGCGGCATCGGATGGTATATGGCGACTCAGTTGGTCCGCTGCGGCGCGCTGGTGATCGCGACCGCGCGCCGGCCGGAGCGGCTCAAACAACTCCGTTTGGCTGTTGGCAATCCAACCCGGCGGCTGATCGCGCTAGCCGGCGATGTCGCGGAGCCTGCCCACCGCGAACAATTGGTCGGGGCGGCTACCGACCACTTCGGCGGTCTGGACCTGCTGATTCATAACGCGGGTATTGGCGCGGTGGGACCGTTCGAAGAGGCTTCGCCTGAGCGGCTGAGGCGGATTTTTGAGGTCGATTTTTTTGCCGTCGCCGAACTGACGCGGCTCGCGCTGCCGCTGCTCCGCCGCGGCGTCGACCCGGCGATCTGCGTGATCAGTTCGGTCTTGGCCCATCGCGGCGTACCACGCAAGAGCGAGTACTGCGCCGCCAAGTTCGCCCTCCGCGGCTGGGCCGAGGCGGTGCGTTTGGAACTAAAGCCAGCCGGAATCGACCTGATTACGGTCTCGCCGAGCACGACGCAAAGCGAGTTTTTCGATGTCTTACTCGAGACGCGTCCCGACCAGCGCTCGGCCAGCTTCGGAAGCATGCCGGCAGAAGTCGTCGCGCGCGCGACGCGGCGGGCGATTCGCCAAAACAAACGCGAGCTGATTCTCTCGCCCGGCGGCAAGGGGCTGGTCTGGTTGAGCCGTCTGGCACCGGGGCTGGCCGACCGCTTGTTGCTGCGCTTCGCAGCGTAACCTGCGCTGAAATCGAAGGCCAGGACGCGTGCCTTGCACGATCCTGTGCCGCGATAACGACACCAAGTATGGCGCGGCCTTCGTGAGCGTACGACGAACTGCATCTTGACGCGGGCGGGCGTTTTATTTTTTGCGTTTGAGACTCCGCTGTCGAGCCTTCTCTTTTGACTGGCGTTCCTTGCGGCGAATCTCATCGATCTTCCAGACGTGGTCGGGATTCTGCTCCAGCCAGCGGTCGGGCAGGAGATGGTCCAGGTTTGTGCTGGTGACGTCTTTCTTTCCTGTGCACTTCAAGGAGAGACCCATGTCGAGATTGGCTGATCCGGAGCTCGTGACACTGTGGCGGGCGCGACTGCAGCGGTTTGAGCAGTCACAGCTCACGATGGCTGAGTTCTGCGAAGTCGAGAGGTGTCCACGACCAACTTCTACCAGTGGAGACGCAAGTTCAATCGGCCTTTGAGCCATAAGCAAGACGCGGGAGGATTTATTGCCGTAGAGCTCCGGAGCACCTCGCAAGCGGTGCGTCTGAGCCTGCCAGGCGGAGCGACGCTGGAGCTGCCCGAGGAACTCAATCCGGCCCACTTGCGCGAGCTGATCGCAGCGGTCGTCGATGTAACCTGGCGAGCAGCTGGCAGAGCTGAGGACGTATGATCATGCTCGCTCTCTCTTCGATCCCCCGCATCTTCGTCTTCTCGCAGCCGACCGATATGCGCAAGAGCTTCAACGGCCTCAGCGGGCTGGTGCGAGAGCACTTCGAGATCGACTTGCTCTCTGGCCACTTGTTCCTGTTCTTCAATCACCGCCGCGACTGTGTGAAGATCCTGGCATGGGATCGAGATGGGCTCTCGATCTGGTACAAGAACCAGGAAGAACAAGACCCACGTCGATTCCTCTATACAAGACCCTCACACCAGACCCATAATTTCTGCATCGGCACTGCTGGCCCTGGTTTCGTGGCACCGGTCACGCCAAGCCGCCGCCCTAGGTCACGGAGGAAAGTCATGTCTGGACAGAGAGCAGATAGGGTCCCCCCGCGCCCATCAAGCCCGCTCCATCTAAAGAAGTTTTGGAAGCAACTTCCAGCAAGCCAACAGGAAAGGCTGCTGCGGACTCTTGCCCGGATCGCCTCCAAACATCTCGCCTTGCCTCCAAGGGAAAAGGAGGCAAGCGACTGCCCAGCTCATCCAAGACAAGCCTCGAGATCGATCATACGCAGTTAGCCATGTTGCTCTCGGGCATCGACCTGGCTTCGGCCAAGCGCCGCAAGCGCTATCAAGCTGCTTAATCAAACTACCTCAACAATTCTCAAAAGATGTTGATGCAAGGTGCTCACGGCACCTTGCGTTTTCTTGTGCAGTAGCGATAACTCGATCGCATGTCGCACATCAACGAATTGCCTTCCGACCTGGCTACATGCCACGCGCTAATCGCGCAGTTGCAGGCGCTTATCGAGCAGCAGAACGCGCTAGTCGAGCAGCAGGGCGAAACGAACGAGACACTCGCACGTAAGCTCGAGTGCCTGACGTTCGAGCTCGAGCAGCTCAAGCGTCATCTGTTCGGTCGTCAGCCGCCTGATCGCTCGCGGCCGCGACTGACTCGCCCGTCAGGGCACGCGGTGCCTCGCTTCGATGTCACCAGATTCTCTGCTGTTTCGCCGGCTGCGCAGCCGTTACGATAAAATCGTGGCAACGTGGCGTCTAGCGGCAACGGCTAGCGCTGACTGTACGCTCGTTTCCACCCCAACTGCTGCGGACCACTAGCCGGAGAGATTCAAAGTGACAATGTTGCTGAAACAAATCCGCGGGCGTGCATTGCCGTCGTTGCCTCTAATCTTGGTAGCTCTTCTGTTCACGCCGAATGTCGGCTATTCGCAAATCCCAGACGCCAAACCCCTCGCTCGGGAAACAGACGATGCGCAAGGCACAAGGCAGCTGGAAGATGAAGTTCGCCAATTGAAAGATAGCGTACGAAACTTGGAAGCCAAGCTCGACCGGCTGCTGGCGGTTCCGAGCGATTTCTCAGGGGTGAGCCTACGCGTCGAGTCAGAAACTGGAAAACCGCTGGCCGGCTTCCAGGGCAAACTCGTGCTGCAAGCCAAGGAAGGTAGATACGTTGCCGTCAGCGGCGCGAGCGACGATACGGGGCTGGTCCTCCAACGCATGGTACCTTACGGAAAATACCATCTCTCGCTGAACGAACCGACGGGCTGGTCGACCTATGTAAGCGATGTCGTTGTCGAGATCGGCAAGGAGCTCGAGCTGAACATCGTCGCCCCGGACCCGAGCTTGCGCGGAGAGATCTCGTTGGTGTCGCATCTAAGAGAAGCGGCTTTTTCCGGACTGCCGTTCGGGGAAATCAGGAGTCGGATGGGGGCAGGTTATTCGATTGGCTATACCCCGGAACCTTCAGTTCAAGAGGAACGTTCGACAACCTTTCCCACCGTGGCAGACGGCATTGCTGAGGTCGGCGTCCGACTGGCGGTCAGTGCCAGGCAAGACCTGCTTCAAAGTGACGGCAAGAACGTCACTTGGCGCTGGTCAAGCCCGCTGGCTGGCGGCACTGGTGACCAGGCGCTAGTACTCGTGCCCGGCCAAGTCCTGCGCCTACAAGGGCTCGCGTCAAAGGGCTCGCGCCGGAAGGATGGCGG
>JBQCJB010000336.1:0-2865 GCA_051953155.1 Aureliella sp.
GAAGCGGGGCGAGGGGGAGACCGCGCGGGATTTGGTACTGGTGGCGCCAATTTGAATGACTGCTTTGCTCGAAACGGGGCGAGGGGAGACCTACATGAAATTCTCGTTTTCGGAACTCTACAGCGACTTGCCGGTGGTCCGCGTCGTCGATGTTGGGGCTAGCCCGATCGATGGGCCACCGCCTTATCAGCCGCTGATCGATATCGGCAAAGCGAACGTCATCGGCTTCGAGCCGGACGAGGAACAATACCGGGCGCTCCAGCAGCATCCGCAACCGTTTGCCACCTATCTCCCCTACGCTGTCGGCGACGGTCGCGAAGGGGTGTTGAACGTCTGTCGCGCTCCTGGCATGACGTCGCTGCTGGAACCGGACATGGAAATCCTCAACCATTTCCACGGTTTCCCGCAGTGGGGCGAGGTCCTCAACCAACAGAAGCTGACGACTCGTAAGCTCGATGACATCGCCGAAATAGGTGGGATCGACTTTCTCAAACTGGACGTTCAGGGTAGCGAGCTCTCGATCCTGTCAGGTGCGGGCGAGAAACTGAAAGATACGCTGGTCGTGCATACGGAAGTGCAATTCGTTCCGTTTTACAAAAACCAGCCTCTGTTCGCCGAGCTCGATCAAGCTCTGCGGGCGGCAGGCTTTTACCTTCACCGCTTCACGCCGCTGGTCAGTCGCGTTTTCAAACCACTGGTCATCAACAACAACGTCTTCGCGGGCATGAGCCAAGTGCTGTGGTCCGATGCCATCTACGTCAGACAGTTCACTTCGTTTTCAAAGCTACCACGCGAGAGCCTTTTAAAGATCGCGCTCGTGCTGCACGAGTTATACGGATCCTACGATATGAGCGCACTGGCGCTAGGGCACATCGATGCGCGAGAAGGCACCCAGCTGCAGACGACCTATCTGCGCCGTCTGATGGCGCCACAGTAGACTGCGAGAGAGACAACGAGCGCAATTCAGGCTGCCAGCGGTGCGCAGCGGTCGCAGCGGCCGCACGGAGGCAGCGGCTCAGAGGGTTGCTCGTCGAAGTATTCGAACAGCTTCTGCCAGCGGCAACTGCTGCCTTCTGCATAGTCGGTCATCTGCTGCAGTCGCACTTCCTGCTGATGCCGACGCTCGCGAGTCTGATCGGCAAGCCACTCGAATTGACGCTGCTCGACCTGGCTTTGCACCAGCCGCCAGCGGTTCTTGCCGATCGGCGCCACGATCGCATAACTGGCCAACAGTTGCAGGCAGGCGCTCAGTTTGCCACGCTTCATCGGGCTTCGCGCCAGAATGTCTTTCAGATCGCACTCGTTCTGCTCGACCTCGCCAGCGGTCTGCACGGCCGCGTGATGCGCGTTGACCAGATCGCTCGAGTCGAGTTCGCCGCCGCGAGCGAAGAGCTTTTGTAGCTGGCGGTCCTCGGGCGCGTACAGCAGCGTGCCTCGAGCAGGCAGACCGTCGCGGCCGCTGCGACCGAATTCCTGATAGTAGGCTTCCATCGAACCGGGCATGTGGTAGTGAATGACCTGGCGGACGTCGGGTTTATCGATGCCCAGACCAAACGCATTGGTGGCCAGCATCACTTGCGCTCGGCCGGCCATGAAGGCATCCTGAGCCGCGTCGCGGTCGGCTTTGCGCATCCGTCCGTGATAGCAGACCGCACTGAAACCCCAGCCTCCCACCAGCTGGCTCAACTCCTCGGCAGCCTTCGTCGTGGCCACGTAACAGATTGCCTGGCCATCCTCGGCTTTTAAGAGCTCGCCGAGCCGAGCTTGTTTGTCCGCATCGTTTGCGCATTTCACGACCGACAAGGAAATGTTCTCGCGGTCGATACCTGTGCGAATCGTCCGGGGATCGTCCAGGCGGAGAGCCCGCGCGATGTCGGCCAGCGTGTCGGCGGTTGCCGTGGCGGTCAAGGCGAGCACCGGTGGGTTGTCGAGTTGGGCGCGCACCCAGTGCAGACTCAAATAGTCCGGCCGAAAATCGTGACCCCACTGGCTGACGCAGTGCGCCTCGTCGACGACCAGGATGTCGACACCGCGTACCCGCAGGATCTCGCACAAGTCGGTGCCCTGCAAACGCTCGGGGGTCGTAAAGACGAACTCGACCGAGCCGTCGGCGATCCGTTGATTCGCTTGGCGAATCTCGGCAGCCTTGCAGGTACTGTTGAGCACGACCGAATCGAGCTCCAGCTCGCTCAGCCGCGCCGCCTGATCGTTGGCCAGCGCAATCAACGGGCTGACCACTACGGTTACGCCCGAAAGTTCCAGGGCGGGCAACTGGTAACAGAGGCTCTTTCCCGAGCCGGTCGGCATGACCACCACGGTATCGCGACCGCGCATCGTCGCGGCCACGGCTTGCATCTGTCCTGGTCGAAATTTCTTAAAGCCAAAATGCTCTTCGAGCTTGCTGCGAAGTCTGCGCGGATCCATAGCGATCAAGGGGGCTCCTCCACCGGTGAGAATTCAATTCGCGGGCCAGGTCGGGGACCGGCTGCGAACCTACTCGCAAAGCAAAGCCCGGACCAATCGCTGCGAGCGAGTCCTTTCGTGAGCTGAACGTGCCAAGGGGCGCGTGCCCGACTTGGTCTGTTCGTCTTGCTCATCGCGTGCTCATCGAATGAGACGGATTGGTAACGCTGCCCCTCACCCCCCGGCCCCCTCTCCCCGAAGCGGGGCGAGGGGGAGACCGCGCCGTTTTGCGCTCTGGGCTGTTCGAAACGACATCCATCTCGCTACTTCCCAAAACCGCAATTTCGTTATCCCCGAAGCGGGGCGAGGGGGAGACCGCGCCGTTTTGCGCTCTGGGCTGTTCGAAACGACATCCATCTCGCTACTCCCCAAAACCGCAATTTCGTTATCCCCGATGCGGGG
>JBQCJB010000337.1:0-4004 GCA_051953155.1 Aureliella sp.
CCGCCCAAACGCAATTGGCTCAGGCGCAAGCACAACTCGACGGCTTCGTTTTGACCGGCGGCCTGGATCCGGTGGTCGATCAAAGCGGCGATGACAGCCTTCGCGGCCAGACGTTTAGCCAGCAATAAGTAGGCTCGGCAACGCGACGAATTTCGAAATGCCGAGTGCCATTACCACAAATCGTCCGCCGGAGGGGCCTTCGGCGGTCTTGACCCAATCGCGAGCGACCGGAACAATTCCTGGTTGGCCTTGTCTCCTGTTTTTACGGCTGATCCACGTGCTTCCATCTGCCACCCATATCCTGACGTTGCTCGCGTTCGTCGCGCATGCCGTGCTGGGCTGCTGTGGCCATCATGGACACGCCGCGGGGCATTCCGAGGCGGGAATGTTGGCGGCCAGCGGTCGCGCTCCCAGTCTGGCCGACCACGCGCACAATCCGTGCGCACACCAGACCTGCTGCGGCCACAACGCCGACGATGCCAACGAGGCTCATACCAGCGACGCTCAGCCTGCGGACGCATCACCGGCTGCGGACGACGCGCCTGTCTCGGACGATTCGTGTCCTTGCGACGATTCGCAGGACTGCCAAGGGAACGCATGCGCCTACGTGGCCAGCGATGGCAAGATCCTCTCGCTACCGGTGAAGTTGCTCGCGCTCGATACGGCGGTAACGGACACGCTTCTGCGGCGCACCTTTTTGCAACGGGACGCTCAGCGTTTCGCTGCGGAAGTTGGTTGGGTGCGTTATCGCACTTCAGTCGCTCTCTGCGCCCTACTTCAGACCTGGCAGGTCTGATCCAGCCTCGGCGTCTGCGCGCTCGATCATCCGTCGCTAAGCGGCGGAATCGATCGCTTCTGAGGCGTCTCGCCCTCTGCTGCTAAAGCTCTCGTCGCACCTCTCCGTCCCGGTGTTCACCGAAGCGGGACGATGGTGAGCGAAAACGTATCGACCGAGATGGGATGCGAAACCGAACTGGCGTGCCGGGCTATTGCATGCCGTCGCCTGGCGACTAAATAGCCGACTCACCGGAGAAAGTGCTGTCATGGTAGCGAACATTTTAAAATCCACTTGGGTCAAGGTCGCCGCTGCGGCCGTGGTGATCATAGGAGTGGGCATCGCGACTCCCTGGTGGTGGCCCACGCTATCGGGCTGGGTGGATGCGACGCTCGCCGCGCAGCGCAGCGGCGGAGCGGGCTCCCACGGCCATGACGACCATGCCGGTCATGATCACGGCGAAGCAGGCCACGCGGGCCACGACCATGCCCACGAAGCTGGCCACAGCGAAGAATCTTCGCTGGAACTCACTCCACAGGCCCGCGCCAATTTGGGGCTGACGCCCGAGAACGTCCGTCCGATTCAATTGACAACTTTTTGGCGGACGATCTCGGTTCCGGCAGTGATTGTGCCCAAGCCCGGGAGGAGCCAGATCGTGGTTTCATCGCCGCTCAGCGGCATCGTCACCCACGTTCATGCCGTCACCGGCGAAGCGGTCATGCCTGGCGATCTCCTGTTCGAAGTACGCCTGACCTATGAAGACCTGGTCGAGACCCAGACGCAGTACCTGAAGATCATCAGCGAACTGGAAGTCGAGAACCGCGAAGTGGCCCGCTTGGAGCAGGCGGCCCAGTCGGGCGCCATCTCCGGCAAGTCGCTGCTCGATCGCCGGTATGCCAAAGAGAAGCTCGAAGCGTCGCTCCGCGCCCAGCGCGAAGCCCTGCGCCTGCATGGGTTGTCCGACCGCCAAATAGACGCCATCGGCCAGCAAGGCAAGCTGCTGCAAGATCTGCAAATCGTCGCCCCAGATCTCGACCGGCACGACGAAAAGGAAGAGATACGGCTGAGCCAATCGCCCTATCGCCCCATCTCGATGCAGACGCGGCCCTCGCTGCCGACTCAGACCGCGACAGAGCAGTTTGCGATGCCACAGTCTGCGAATCCGCAGTTTACAAACCCGCAGTCGACAAATCCGCAGGCTGAGACGTCGCAGCTTCCGCAGTCACACCCGCTGGTGATCGATGGCTCGCTGGTCCACAAAGGGCAGTCGGTCGCCGCCGGCGAGAAACTCTGCACGCTTTCGGATTACACGCAGATGTACATTGAAGGCAAAGCGTTCGAGCAGGATGTTGCGGCCGTCTCGTCAGCCGTCCAACGCGGCTGGAGCGTCTCGGCCAAGTTTCCCGACGGTGGTGGCAGCGGTCCGGTCGATGGCCTGAAGATCGTTTACGTCGGCAACTCGATCGACCCGGCCAGCCGCAAGCTGTCGGTGTTTGTCGAACTGCCCAACGAAGTGCTCAGCGACACCACCAACGCCGAAGGCCAACGTTTCATCAACTGGAAATACCGGCTGGGCCAGCGTCTGGAACTGACCATTCCAGTCGAACAATGGCCCAATCAAATTGTGTTGCCGGTCGAAGCGGTGGTCAAAGACGGAGCCGACTGGTACGCGTTTGTCCAAAACGGTTCGCACTTCCATCGCACGCCGGTACACGTCCAATACCGCGACCAGACTTCCGCAGTGATTGCCAACGATGGCTCGCTGTTCCCGGGTGATGTCGTCGCCATGCGCTCTGCACATCAGATGCAGATGGCGCTCAAGAACAAGTCGGGCGGTGGAGTCGATCCGCACGCCGGCCACAATCACTAGAAGGGATTCGCTTTCCAATGCTCAACGCAGTAATACGCTTTGCCCTCCGGCAGCGGATGCTGGTGATGGCCATCGCGCTGTTCCTGATCGGCTATGGCACGTGGCACATCACGGTGATGCCAATCGATGTGTTTCCCGACCTGAACCGGCCGCGGGTCGTCATCATGACCGAAGCCCCGGGCATGGCCCCTGAGGAAGTCGAATCGCTGATCACCTTTCCGATCGAAACGACGATGAACGGCGCCAACGGCGTCGAGGCCGTGCGCAGTTCCTCGGGCGTCGGCATCTCGGTGATTTATGTCGAGTTCGCCTATGGCACCGACATCTACACCGACCGGCAAATCGTCGCCGAGCGGATGCAGATGGTTCAGGACCGCTTACCCGCAGGCATTGCGCCGCAGTTGGCGCCTATCTCGTCGATCATGGGCCAGATCTTGATGCTGGGCATGTGGAGCAACGACCCGAGCGTCGACCCGATGGAGCTGCGGACGACGGCTGACTGGGTCGTGCGGCAACGCTTGCTGACCATTCCTGGCGTTTCGCAGGTCTTCACCATGGGAGGCCAGCGCAAGCAGTTCCAGGTCCTGGTCGATCCCGATGCGATGCTCCGCTACGGCGTCACCCTCGCGGAAGTCGAAAAATCGGTCACTGAAAGCAACGAAAACGGAACCGGCGGTTACCTCGACCGGCAAGGGCCCAGCGAACTGCTCGTGCGCTCGCTCGGGCGCATCCAGTCGCTCGACGATCTGGCCAAAGTTCCCGTAACGATTCGCGACGGCCGGCCCGTGCTGCTGTCGCAAGTCGCCCAAGTCGTCGAAGGCGCCCAGGTCAAACGCGGCGACAGCTCGGCCTTCGTCCGCCGAGGCACACCCGAAGGCTCGGAACTGGCCAGCACAGAGCAGCCCAGTTCGGATAAGCCGAGCGGACCAACCGAGTCGGCTTGGCGCGGTGGACCAGCAGTCGTGCTGACGATTAACAAGCAGCCTGGAGCGGACACGCGATCCGTGACCGACCAGATCATGCGGGCGGTCGAGGAACTCTCGCCGACCCTCCCCAAGGGCACGCAGATCGTCCCGGTTTACTCCCAAAAATCGTTCATCGATCGAGCCATCGAAAACGTCGTCGAAGCGCTGCGCGATGGTGCGATATTGGTGGTGATCATCCTGTGGCTGTTCCTGATGAACATCCGCACGACGTTTATCACGCTGACCGCCATTCCCCTTTCGCTGGTGATGACCGCGCTGGTCTTCGCCGTCTTCGGCCTGTCGATCAACACGATGACCTTAGGGGGCATCGCCGTGGCGATGGGCGAACTGGTCGACGATGCGATCGTCGACGTCGAAAACATTTTCAGACGCC
>JBQCJB010000338.1:0-2112 GCA_051953155.1 Aureliella sp.
CCGGCCCGGCGACCAGCGGGCCGATGAGCCCTTCGCGCCGGGTGAGAGCAGCGTTCCCTACGGTGGCCGCGTGTTCGACGAGGCTGAGGTCGCGGCGGCAGTCGATTCGGCGTTGGATTTCTGGCTGACGCTCGGACCGCAGGGAGCGGCCTTCGAGCAGGAGTTCGCCCAGCGACTGGGCGTTCGCAGCTCCGTGCTGCTCAACTCGGGTTCCTCCGCCAATCTGCTCGCGGTGGCAACCCTGACCAGTCACAAACTGCCAAAGGAAAAACGCATCGTTCGCGGGGACGAGGTCATCACGGTGGCTGCCGGTTTCCCGACGACGGTTGCCCCGATCGTCCAGTGCGGCGCGGTGCCGGTCTTCATCGATGCCGATCCGCCAACGGGCAATGCGTTGTGCGACCGATTGGAGAACGCTTATTTGCCGGGAAAAACCAAAGCGGTGATGATGGCCCACGCTCTGGGCAATCCCTTCAATCTGCAAGCCGTGCTGGCCTTCTGCCGCCGGCACGATCTGTGGCTGATCGAAGACAATTGCGATTCGCTCGGTTCGACCTACGCTATCCCAGTCGACCAGGCCGAGGCGCTAGGGCTCGAGCACTTGCTGCGACAAGCTGCGAAAGAAAATACTCACAGCGACACGCCTGATGGCCAGCCCCGCCTGCCCGCGATTCGAGACGGCCGACTGATCGCCTACACGGGGTCATTTGGCGACTTGAGCACGCAGAGCTTTTATCCACCGCATCACATGACGATGGGCGAAGGTGGTTGTTTGAACATTGTCCGCCAAGCGCCGCTGCGCGTGATTGCGGAGAGCTTTCGGGACTGGGGTCGCGATTGTTGGTGTGCCAGCGGTCGCGACAACACCTGCAACAAACGCTTTGAATGGCAACTGGGCGAACTGCCCGAAGGTTACGACCACAAATACATCTACAGCCATCTGGGCTACAATCTCAAACCGTTGGATCTGCAGGCCGCGATCGGTCGCGAGCAACTGAAGAAGCTGCCGGGTTTCATCGAGGCTCGCAAGCGGAACTGGCATGCGCTCCGCACGCGGCTCGACTGCCTCAGCTCGGTCTTGGAATTCAGTCTGCCAACGCATGCCACGGCCTGGACCCCGGATGGTTTTCAGTGGGACGGGTCGGGCTGCCAGAGCGACTGCGCCTGGTTCGGGTTCATGATCCGCGTCAAGCCGAACGCTTCGTTTACGCATTCACAGTTGGCTGCTTATCTCGACGAGCGAAAGATCGGTAACCGCATGTTCTTTGGCGGCAATCTCGTGCGGCAACCTGCTTTCGTGCAGCTGGCCAAGGACCGTCCCGGTGCGTTTCGCGTCGCGGGTGATTTGACTGGCGCCGATGATTTAATGAATACGGCCCTCTTTCTCGGAACCTATCCCGGCCTGACCGCAGCGATGCTCGACTACCAGGCGGAAACGCTCGTCGCCGCGGTCCGAACGTTGTCCGGCAGTTGAGCGTTCGGCCCAGTGAGGTGCTATGAGCTCGATCCCACTTTTCGAAGCCGATCTCGAACACGTGCTCGAGCTGACCGAGCCGGTTTGGAGCGAGGCGCGGGGCCAGCGTTTTTTCGTGACCGGTGGTACGGGCTTTTTCGGCATGTGGCTTCTGGAAAGCTTTGCACACATCAACCGGCGACTGAACTTGGGCGCCTCGATGACCGTGCTGACACGCGCGCCTCAGGCATTCGCGGGCCGCGCTGCACACGTTCTGGGGCGAGGCGATGTCCAGCTGGTCGAAGGCGATGTGCGCTGTTTTTCATTTCCTTCCGGCGAGTTCCGATTCGTCATCCACGCCGCGGCGGAGGCCAGCATCTCGATCGCTCCGGCCGAAATGCTCGACACGATTGTCGAGGGAACGCAGAGGGTGTTGGACCTAGCCGCAGAGCGAGGAGCCGCCAAACTATTGCTGGTCAGCTCCGGTGCGGTGTACGGCACGCAGCCGCCCAATCTGGAGGCGATGAGCGAAGACTTGGCTGGCGGCCCCGACCCGACGGACCCACGATCCGCTTATGCCGAGGGCAAGCGCGTCGCCGAACTTCTGTGCGCGATCGCGTCTAGTCAGTCCCGGTTGCAGTGCACGCTCGCGCGCTGCT
>JBQCJB010000339.1:0-8271 GCA_051953155.1 Aureliella sp.
GGAACGAGTCCCTGGCTGAAAACGTCCAGCCACAGCCATCCGACCACCAGCAAAGCCAAACCGCCACTGAAAATCGCTGTACGCCTTCCCATGTCTCCGCTCCTCGCTCGAGTCTCGCCCCGAAAGCCGGCTGGCCGAGCCGCGGGGCCAATGGCACGCTCTCGGTCGGGGCACCGGCGAGTTTTAGACGATCTCGCAGCCGAACCGGAAGATCAAATCGCCTTATCCCAGCCAGGCGTCCAGGGCCGTCGCCGCCGAGAGGCCGAAGCTGATGATGGCGTTGACGTGAAAGAAGGCCAAGTTGACTCGCCCCAGATCGTCGGGACGCACCAAGCGGTGCTCGACAAAGATCAGAGCAGCGACCGCTGAGAGGCTGATCCAGTAGATCGGCCCGAGCCGCAACTGCGGAAACAGCCAGGGAAGGCACGCGAGCACGACGATCATCAATCCATGCGCCGCAGCCGCAATGCGCAAGGCTCCGGCCACGCCCCACCGCGCCGGCAGGCTGTGCAAGCCCTCGCGACGATCGAAATCGGCGTCCTGGCAAGCATAGATAATGTCAAATCCGGCCACCCAGCACGCGATCGCCACGGCCAGCCCGACCGCCGGACCCATGTCCAGCGGATCGGCAATCACCTGTTCACCACGCACCGCTCCCCAGGCGCAGACCGGGGAGAGCGCCAGCGCGACTCCCAACCACAGATGCGATGCGGCTGTGAAACGCTTGGCGAAACTGTAACCGCAGATCCACAGCAGCACTGGCAAGGCTCCTGCCAGCGGCAACCAGTTGGGCCAGAAGAGTGCGCAGCTGACGAAAAAGACGAGCACCGAAATGGCGAAAAAGATCCACACCGACCAGCGCGATAAGCGGCCGCTGGGCAAGTGCCGCGTGGCGGTCCGCGGGTTGCGAGCATCGACGGCCGCATCGACCAAGCGGTTGAATGCCATCGCCGCCGACCGAGCGCTGACCATGCACAGCACGACCGCCACCATCCGCAGTATCAGCGTGCCGGCGGTCAAGCCGCCCGCCAGCAGCGGCACCGGCACGGCAGCCGACGGTGAAGTTGTCCACTCTGAAGAAGGCAACCCTGAAGCAGGCACAGTGCAGGCCAAGAGAGCGCCCAGCAGCGCAAATGGCAGCGCGAACAGCGTATGGCTGAAGCGGATCATCTCGAGAAAGTCGCGAATCCGCCCGCCGACGCCGACCACCATCCCGCCTGTTCCCTGAACCGATAACAAAGCCGTTAACCCGCGAGTGCTCGAGAACGATCGAAAAAAACGATTGCGTGTGACACTATCCGGCAACTCGGGGCGGTCGGCAACGCCCGATTGCAACTTTTCACCGAGGCAAACCGATAAAACCCATGGGTGGGCAAACTGCGTGCTGATTGTCGCGCTGTATAATAGCTTCGCTGGTGGCTCGGCCACCGCCCTCTCATCAAGCTCGTCTCGTCTGGCTCATCTCAACGGAAAGTCGCGGTCATGGTCACGATTGCGCCTCGGGGTGCACGATTGCTGCCGGCCCGCTTTTGGGCGTGGACTTTCTTTGTGCTGGCAACCCTTGGCCTGGGCGTTTATTTCCGGCTGGAAATCGATCGCCACACCTCGCGACTGGTGCTCAATACGGCGGCGACGACGCTCGGCCGCGGCGGCGGCACGCTGATGATCGCCGGCGGCGGCGAGTTGCCCGAGCGCGTGCAGCGGCAGTTCGTCGAAATGGCCGGCGGGAGTGCCGCGCGGCTGGTGGTTATTACGGGTGTCTACGTCGACGACAGCTATGTCGAGAGTTATTTCGAAGAATGGCAGAGCTGCGGCCCGGCATCGGTCCACATCCTCAACGCGAGTTCCCGCGCCGAAGCGGATAACGACGAGTTTACCAAGCCGCTCGAGTCGGCCACCGGCGTTTGGTTCGGTGGAGGCCAGCAGACGTGGTTGACCAGCTGTTACAGCGGCACGGCGACTGAACGCAAGGTGCGCGAGGTTCTCAGCCGCAACGGCATCGTCGGCGGCACCTCCGCCGGGGCGGCGGTTATGTCTGACGTCATGATCACCGGCGGACGTAAAAAGCCCTCGGTCGGCAAAGGGTTCGGATTCCTGCCAGGCGTCGTGATCGACCAGCACTTTATCAAACGCAACCGTTTCTCCAGGCTCCGGCACGTCGTCGAAGCCAATCCGAAACTGGTGGGCATCGGCATCGACGAGAGCACGGCCCTGATCGTTTCGCTCGACAGCCGCAGAGTGCGCGTGGTCGGCGATTCTTATATCGTGGTTTGTTTACCGGAAAAAATTGGCCAGCAGCATCGCGTCGACGTCGACTTCTATAACCCTGGCGATGAATTCCAGCTGGCCGAACCGGGGCACCCCGAGGCGATGCTCGCCAGCGCTTCGATGCTCGACGGCTGGTTCGAGCAGTAAGCCGCCGGTCGGCATTCAGCTGACGACCAGTTGTCCGTCCCAGTCGAGCTGAAGACGCTGGGCTGCGGCGGCTTCGTGCTCGACCAGCCATCGCGCCAGCGGGGCGACGACCAGCGTTTCGACAGCCCGCTGCAGCGGTCGCGCACCCAGCTTGGCATCGAAACCGTCGCGGGCCAGATGGTCGAGCAAGCGCTCGGTCCATGAAATCTCTCGGCCGTAGCGCTGCAGACCTTCCCGGCCGCGCAGATCGTTCAGTTCCTTCTCGGTGATGCTGCGAATCGCTGCTCGATCCAGCGGCGCGAAGGGCACGATCGCATCCAGCCGATTGAAGAACTCCGGACGAAACGCGCGGCGGACTTCGCTCGTGTAATCGATCTTTTGCGAATCGGCGAAGCCGACTGCCGTACTGGACCGCGCCCCCAGGTTGCTGGTCATGACGATGACCGTCGTCCGAAACGAGGTCACGCGTCCCAGTCGATCGGTCAAACGCCCTTCGTCGAGCAGGCTGAGCAAAATGTCGAAGACCTCGGACGAGGCCTTTTCGATCTCGTCCAGCAGCAGCACGCTCAGGGGCCGCGTGCGAACTTGCTGGATCCAACCGCTGGGTTGTCCTTCGGCGTCGACCAAAAAACGGTGCCCCGCCGCCAGGCCAGCAAACTCGCTCATGTCCAGCCGTACCAGTGGCAGCTTGCCGGCGCTGGCACCGAAGAGGAACTGCGCGAGCGACTTGGCCAGCTGCGTCTTGCCGACACCGGTGGGGCCACAAAAGAGCATGCTCGCGAACGGCCGCCCAGGATCTTGCACGCCCGACTTGATGCGGGTCACGACGCCGGCCGCCGTGGCACACGCCGCCGTCTGGCCGATGACATCGCGCGACAGAGCCTCGACGACGGTCGACTTGGCCAGAGTCTGCGAATCATCCAGCAGCGCGGTTGGCAAGCCGGTACGCTTGGAGAAGCGTTCGAGCGTCAGCGGTACGCTCCAGTGACTCGGCGCTCCGGGCAGCCGACGTTTACCGGTCAATTCGTCGACGAAATGCATGGCCGGCCCGGGCGAGGCCGAGTGCCGCTGAAACTGGCGACACAGCCGGCTGATGACCCGCGGCACATCGGGATCAAAGGTCGCGCCGCTCGCCTGCAAGCGATTCTTCAACGTGTGCCGCACCAGTTCGATTTCGTGCTCGGGCGTCATCGGTTCGAGTTTGACTTGCGGCAGCGCGTCGACCAGGCCTGGCAACAAGCGTCGGCAAGCGTCCAGTTCCGTCGGCGTGGCTTCGGCGACGATCCGCAGCCGGCTGTCGCGGAGATATGGCATCAGGAACGCAGCCAACGAATCGCGCGGCTCGCGCCCGCCGACCGCCACCAGTTCCAACAGGTTTTCGATCGCCAGGATGCCATCCAGCTCGGCCAGATCGGCGATGACCGCTTCCAGGCGTTCTTGCCACTGGCCTAGATACTTCATGCCGGCGATCAGCCGTCCACCGCTGGTCGTCCACACGGCCGCAGCTCGCAGTGGGTCGCGCGATTGGCTGCGGTCCTCTTTGGCTTTGCGTCGACGCTCTTCTTCGATCTGCCGCGAGACGGCTGCGATCAGCACCGATTTGCCCGCTCCACTTTCGCCGACTACCAAGGCACTGCCACGCTTCAAACAGGCTTCCAAGGCGAACTTGGGTTGTTCGCGGCCGCCGCCCAAGTGGGCGCTGGTAGTGCGAGGGCCGAGCGGTTCAGCGACCAGCGCCAGTTGCGAGCCCTCGATCGAGGCTCCGCGCCCGCCGCGGGCTTCCTTCAGTTTGACGCGCAGCCAGCGGAGCTCGGTGTGCTTCGGAGGCCAGAGGCGGCGGACTTCGACCGGTGTCAGCAGCGCGGTCAGCGATCGCACCGCATCGTCGAGCGTGACGCGAAACAAATCGGCGTGCGGACAATACAACATCTCGCCGAAGTCAGGCAGCAGACAGTACAGCTCGCCGCGCTGATCCTCCAGCCGCAGGTAGCGAACTGGCAAATCTATCTTGGGACCGGCGGGAAAGCGACGGTCGGCATGCACGACGACCGGCCGGACCGGAAAGCTGCGCGTTTGCAGGTCGGCCGAAGACCAGACGCTGCCTACCGACCAGTGGTTCGACTTGACCGTCCGCCGCACTTTGTTCTTGAGCGTCCGCAGCGATTGCTCGGCGCTGATGTCCAACGCCTGATAGGCCGGGCCGGCCAGCAACTGGGCGACGCATGCGCCGCTGTTGGCAAAGCTGAGGATGACCGGCAGGCGTACGAACATGCTTTCTTCACGGCAGCGGGACTATCGGGTTGGCCGGGATGCACAAGATCGGAATCGCCAGCGACAGCCATCCCAGGATTTGCCTGGGCAGACCGAGTTGGCGCGTGTCGTCGCGGCTAGGTGGGTGCCGCGGTCCCATCAGCAGCACCAAGATCAACATCAGCGAGAAGATCGGGACCTGGAAGTAAATCATATAACCTGCGGCGGCAATCAACACCGCAATGCCCAGCCACATCGACTTCGGGCCGAGCAGACCGAACGCAACGTGCCCGCCATCGAGCTGCCCGACCGGCATCATGTTCAGCCCCGTGACCAACAGACCGACCCAAGCGGCCATCATCAGGGGACTGGCTTCGGTGTTGAGGACGGAGATGTAGCGGTCCGCTTGATCAGGCACCAGCCACTGGGCCATCCACTGCACCAGCAGCGGGTTGCCCATCGACATCATGCGATACGGAGCGTATTCCAGCGGATGAGGGTGCCACATCGCATAAATCATGACCGGAATGGCGACCAGCAATCCGGCGATCGGACCGGCCAGGCCAATGTCAAAGATTTGCCGCCGGTCCGCTTCGCCTCCTTGCATGGCGATCACCGCCCCGCACGTTCCGATCGACGACACGGGAAACGGGATGAACAGCGGCGGCGTGCTCGGGACGCGGTAGTACAGCGTGAACAGGTAGTGCCCGAATTCGTGGGCAGCCAGGATTCCCATCAGAGCCAGGGAGAATTCCAATCCCCCTTGCCAGTTTGCTAGCACAATCATGCGGATTGGGAACAAACTGCCCACTTGCGAGCTCATGTCGAGCGCGTAGCTGGGGGCCCAGTTGGTGACTCCCGCCCAGAAAGTGGAGAGGAAGGTGAAGATGGCTAGCCAAACAGCAATTTTCGTCAGCGATCGGCGCCGGCGCGGTTGCCGTGCGGACTCAACGAATTGATCGTCAAAAACAGGCTGCTCTTCGAACTCGAGGAATTTTTCGCCGGTCTGCCGCGACCCACCAACTTGGCTCATGCCCAGAATCCCTCTTGCTCGCAACGTCCGAATTCCACTACGTTCCTCCGCACTCTACTTGAAGATATCCGTGGGTGACACGTCGGATCGCATTACTCGACCCTCGGGCCAGATTCGCCAATCGAATTGGTGCCGCATTCCTTTGTGCCCTTTAGTCTGGGGCAAGTTGGACGTTGTGACAAGCATGACAGACCGTTCGTTCCTGGTGCGAGGCATTATTTTAGTGGCTCTGAGCGCTGCGGTTCTGTTTTCGTTTCTGGGCAGTGCCCGACTGTGGGATCGCGACGAGCCTCGCAACGCGCGAGCCGCGCATGAGATGCTCGCGCGCGGCGACTGGGTCGTGCCCACCTTCAATGGCGAACTGCGCAGCCACAAGCCGGCCATGCTTTACTGGCTGCAGATGTCGGCTTATGCAGTCTTCGGTCAGTCGGAATTCACGGCCCGATTGCCATCGGCCCTGGCCGCCTTGATCAGCGTGCTGACGATTGCCTGGCTGGGCAGCCGACTAGCCGGAGAGTGCACACCGCTGGGACCGACCGGTTTTTGGACTGGAGCCGTCCTGGCTACATTCGCGCTGTTCGTGATGGCGGGCCGCGCCGCCACGCCCGACAGCTGTCTGATCGCATGCAGCACGCTGGGCATCGCTGCGCTGACTGGCGGACTGCTCGTTCCGCCGGCGGCCCGCTCGCGTCTGGCGACTTCGATACTACTGGAGCGACTGAGCTGGCGCTGGGCCGTGCTGGGCTATGTGGCGCTCGGCGGAGCCTTGCTGGCCAAAGGGCCTGTTGGGCTTGTCCTGCCCATGATCATCGTGCACACCTGGTGGCTGGTCATGCAGCGACGTCGCGTGGAAGCGGCCGATCTGCCGAGGTGGCGGGTCGGGCGGCTGGCGGTTCGCGCCTGGGCCATCTTCAGTCCTCGGCAAGTGCTCGGATCGGTCGTCACCTTGAAAAGCGTGCCGGGAGTCGTCATCGCTGTGGCGGTGGCTGCGCCATGGTACGTCGCAGTCGGTATGGCGACCGACGGTGAATTTCTGCGGGATTTTTTCTGGCAACACAACGTCGGGCGAGCGGTCGCCAGCATGGAAGGCCATCGCGGTTCGGTACTGTTTTACCCGGCCGCGCTGCTCGTCGGCACGTTTCCTTGGTCGCTGTGGCTGATCCCGATCATGTGGTGGGGCATCAAAGCCAAGCGCCGCGGAGCCGCGCCACGGACGGCGGTGACGCTGGCCGGCGTATGGGTCGCCATGACAGTCATCGCTTTCTCGCTGGCCAGCACCAAACTGCCCAGTTACATCACCTCGTGCTATCCGGGCGTCGCCCTGCTGGTCGGTGGATTTCTGAAGGACTTTGCAGCCGATGTGCGCATGCCGTCGCGCGTGTGGCGAACGATCGCCGGCGGCGTCGCGGTGCTGGTCGCTATCGGCCTGGCAACGGGACTGATCTGGCTCAGCTTCAGCGAAGAATTGCCCCTGATCGGCTGGGTCGGTTGCAGCTCGATATTGCTGGCCTTGGCCGGTGTCCTTGGCTGGCTGGTCGATTGGCAGATCGAGCGACCGCGCTGGGTGCCGGCGATTTGGTTGACTGCCAGCGTGCTGCTGCACATCGGTCTGTTCGGTGTCGGCACGCGCACCGTCGATAACTATCGCAGCGAAGTCGACATGCTGGTTGCGATCGAACGGGCGACTGGAAATCAGTCGCGTTGGTTCGGGCTGGGCGGGATGGAACCGAGCTGGGTTTACTACTTGGACAAGAATATTCACTCGGTGCCGCAGCACATGAGCCAGTCGCTCCACGATCGCGAAGCCTGGAACGAGTTCATCCTTCAATCGGGCGCCGCGCCAGGGGACCATTTGATCGTCGAAGGCCAACTGGCCGCGGCCTTGACCGATGCCGTCCAGCGCTGGCCCGGCAGTGAGGCACCGCTGGTCGAACAAGGGCGCACCGAGCGTTTCCTGCGCTCCGGCGACATCGTCGTTTACCGTTTTTCCGACACCGCGGCCGAGTTGGCCAGTCGCCCTCAAGAACTTCAGCGATAAGCAGTCGGTGCCGCGCAGACTTGCGGCACGGCTGGGAGGCCAACGCATGCATACGATCGACTTGCTGGAAGAGGCCTTGCAATTGGCTCAGGCCA
The DNA here is from genome assembly GCA_051953155.1 of Aureliella sp. Lineage (GTDB taxonomy): Bacteria > Planctomycetota > Planctomycetia > Pirellulales > Pirellulaceae > Aureliella. The sequence goes on from JBQCJB010000339.1 coordinate 7,832, forward strand.
GCGGTTGGCAGGTTCGGCACGAGTGGCTGGGCGGCTCGCGCGGCGGTGCGTGCCGGCTGGGTCAAACGCACTTGCTGTTCGTCGATCGTTCGTTGACTGCGGAAGAACAGCTCGAGCAGGTCCTGGGAGGGATGCGCGAACAACTGCGGCGACCGCCGGCGACCGATCCCTTTACCTCCCGTTTCTCCCAGTGCTTGCAGGCCAGCGTCGTATCGAAAGAGCTGCGGCGATGCCTGGCAGCCGCCGAGTCAGTCGTCGATCGATAGCTGTGCGTGCGAGACGCGAAAGTCGCGGTGCTGGCCGTCGGAAAAGAAGTCGACGGTGACCGAGCGTTTGGTTCCACTGCCGCTGGCGGCGATGATGCGGCCGCTGCCGTAGGCGGGATGCGAAACGATGCGACCAACGCTGAAAGCCGCGTCGCTGACGACACCGCCCGGCCG
>JBQCJB010000340.1:0-3622 GCA_051953155.1 Aureliella sp.
CGCGCCGGCGCCATGTCCGAGACCGTGCTGCGACAGGACATCGAGCAAATGCGCAATACCGGGCTGTCCTTAATGCCGGTAGGTTTCGAAGAAAGCATCCCGCCGGCGTCGATGGCTGACTTGCTGGCCTTCCTCCAGACCTCCACCGCGCCTGCCGCACAGCCCGCTCCGGCGAGCGCCGCGCCCTGACCGACCCGCGCTGCCGACAAATCCCGCTACGAAAGTTTCGCCATGCCTGACAACATCCCCGGAGCAAAGTATCCGATCTGGGATTTGCACTGCCATCTGCTGAACATCGAGGGGCGCACGCCGGAAGAGAAAATGGCTCACCTGCTCGAGGTGGCGGACCGACACAAAATCGAGCGCCTATGTCTCTTCTTCAGCCGCACATGGGCGACCGCGCCGACGGCCGCGGAGCTCCGGCAAGACAATGACTTCGTGCTCCAAGCCCTTTCTCACTGGTCGGATCGCGCGTTCGGCTTCTGTTATGTCAGCGGCGAACATCCCGAGGCTAGCTGTGAGGAGATCGAGCGGTGCATTGCGCACGGCCCGATGGTCGGCATCAAGCTTTGGGTGGCGCGCCGCGCGAACGACAAAGCCTTGGACACGATCATCGAAGCGGCAGCCCGGCACCGTGCGGTGATCTTTCAACATACCTGGTTCAAACAAGACGGCGGCCAGTTGCCTGGCGAATCGACCCCCGACGACTTAGTCGCCTTGGCAGCTCGACATCCGCAGACGCACTTCATCTGTGGTCACGCCGGTGGGCAGTGGGAGCTAGGCATTCGCGCAGTCCGCTCCTCGCCTAACATTTCCATCGAACTGGCCGGTTCGGATCCGACGGCAGGTTTTACCGAAATGGCCGTGCGCGAGCTCGGTGCCGAGCGCGTCATCTACGGCAGCGACGTGTCGGGGAGGAGCTTCGCCTCGCAACTAGCCAAAGTTACCGGCGCGGACATCCCTGAAGCCGCCCGGCGCGCCATCTTCAAAGACAATTTGGAAAAGCACATCAAGGCCGCTCTAGCCGCGAAACCATCATGAGTCCGATCGCCAGCTCAAGTCCGACCGATCTTGTCGACGTCAATGTCTATACCTCGCGTTGGCCCTTTCGCCGCCTGCCGCTCGATCGCCCCGAGCGTCTTGCCGGCGCTCTTCGCCAGCGCGGCGTCACGCAGGCTTGGGTCGGCAGCTTCGACGCACTGCTGCACCGCGATTTAGCGGCGGTCAACGCGGCCACGGTCGACGATTGCCAGCGCTACGGTGAAGGCGTCTGGCAACCCGTCGGAGCCCTCAATCCGAGCTTGCCCGACTGGCGAGAAGATTTGCGCAGGTGCCACGAGGACTACCACATGTCGGCGGTTCGCCTGCATCCGAACTACCACCGCTACAAATTAGAAGATCCGCCGTGCATCGAACTGTTGCGCGAGACAAGCAAGCGCGGGCTTCTGGTGCAGATCGCAATTTCGATGGAGGACGTGCGGACCCAGCATCCACTTTGCCAGGTGCCACGCGTCGATCCGGCGCCGCTGAAAAAGCTTATGAGCGACTTGCCCGAGCTGCGCGTGATGCTGTTGAACCAGTTCCACGGCGCGCGGGCCGAGTCGGCAGCCGCGCTTGCCGTCCCCGGGCGCACCTGGTTCGACTTCGCAACGCTCGAAGGCATTGAAGGAGTTGCAAAGCTAGTCGCCGCAGTAGGCGTCGACCAAGTCGTCTACGGCTCGTTCGCCCCCCTGTTCTATCCCGAGTCCGCACAATTGAAGCTCGCCGAAAGCGGCCTACCCGAATCAACCCAAGCCCAAATCCGCAGCCAGTTCAAGCTAAACCGCCACCTCGCCCCCTAAGCCGCAACAGTGCGCCAAGTCGGTCTCCCCCTCGCCCCGCTTCAAGATGAAGAAGGTTCTTTTAATCGCGCCAGTCTCCCCCTAGCCCCGCTTCCAAAAGAAGACACACCTTAAACGCGGCAGTCTCCCCCTCGCCCCGCTTCGAGATGAAGAAGGTCCTTTTAATCGCATCGGTCTCCCCCTCGCCCCGCTTCGGGGAGAGGGGGCTGGGGGGTGAGGGGTCGGGCAGCCACAGTGTTCGGCGCGAACCGATTTCGCAGGTGCCAATGACAGCCGAGACGGCTGTCCTACTTGGCAGCCACAACGGTAGGCGCGAACCGATTTCGCAGGTGCAAATGACAGCCGAGACGGCTGTCCTACTTAGCAGCCACAACGGTAGGCGCGAACCGAATCAGGAGATGCCACAGAAATCAATGACAGCCGAGACGGCTGTCCTACTTGCTACCAGCCTGGGCGCAAACTCGTTAATCTGAGAGCCAGGTGGCGGTGGTTGGGCCGGCGCGAAGTCCTCGCCCCCAAAAAAAGCAAAGCGGCTACATCCGTAGCGAAAGGCGACAAGCATGAGTGCGACAGTCAGTACCGCTGGCGCGCGTTCGGGCGCGGCTGGTGAAGAACGCTTATTATCGCTCGACGCTTACCGCGGGCTGATCATGATCGCGTTGGCGTTCAACGGCTTCGGTCTGGCGGAAACGGCCGCGGCGCATCTAGCCAAAAATCCTGACTCGATGTTTTGGCAAAACGTCCACTACCAATTCTCGCACACCGAGTGGGAGGGCTGCGCTTTCTGGGACATGATCCAACCGTCGTTCATGTTCATGGTCGGCGTCTCGATGGCTTACTCTTACGTCAAACGGCAGGCTCGGGGCGATTCGTGGTTGCGGATGTTTGGCCACGCCCTCGTCCGCTCGATCGTGCTGGTGCTGCTGGGCGTGTTCCTTAGCTCGATGAGTTCGGACGCGACCAACTGGGCTTTCATGAACGTGCTGTCGCAAATCGGTTTAGGGTACGTGTTTCTGTTCTTGCTCTGGCGCCGGCCGCTGGCGTTACAAGTCGCGGTTATCGGACTGCTGCTAGCCGTCACCTGGATTGACTATGACCGGTACCCGACCCCCGGAATCGATTTGGAAACCGGCCAACCTTCGGTCGGAGTTTCGGCCGAGTGGGCTCAGGAGAATTTGGCCGAGATTCCGCCGGCGTGGCACAAGAATGCGAATCTCGGACATGCGATCGACCTGGTCTTTTTGAATTTCTTCCCGCGATCGACCCCGTTCACATTCAACTCCGGTGGCTACCAGACGATCAACTTTATCCCGTCGCTGGCAACCATGTTGATCGGTCTGCTATGCGGCGAGCTGCTCCGCAGCAGTCTCAGCGGCGGCCGCAAAATGCTCACGCTCGTCGCGATGGCGGCCACGGGCATCGGTTTGGGGCTCGTCTTTCAGGAGCTCGACTGCCCGATCGTCAAGCGCATTTGGACGCCTTCCTGGGCGTTGTACTCGGCCGGTTGGTGCTGCCTGATACTGGCGACGCTGTACGGAGTAATCGACTTACTGGGCCTGCGCCGCTGGAGCTTCTTCCTGGTCGTGGTCGGCATGAACTCGATCGCCGTTTACATGATGGGCCAGATGCTGCGCGGCTGGACGCTGCGCAGGCTGAAGGTTCACTTCGGCACATCATGGCCCGAGGCTCTGGGACCGGACTATGTGCCGATGCTCAACAACACGGCGGTCGGTGTCGTGTTCTGGCTGGTCTGCTACTGGATGTGGCGTCAGCGAATCTTT
>JBQCJB010000341.1:0-3731 GCA_051953155.1 Aureliella sp.
CCTTAATAAACAGACACCAAATCGTCATCGGCAGGCGAATCATCGTCATGCCAGGTGCCCGATTCTTTATGATCTTCGTCTGTTAGTTGACCGAACCCATCTTCTTAGCTATGCCCACGAAAGCGACACCCCCCAGCCACAACGTCTGCGCCATGCCGCTGCCGGGTGACGACTCGGTCAGCACCGACAAGGGCGGATAGGAGGTCCAGCCAGCTCCAGCTCCGAAGGGCGGCACAAAGAAACTGGCGCCGATAAAGGCGAAAGCCGGCCACATCATCCAGTAGGAGCACATGTTGAGCGTCGGAAAGGCCATGTCCTCGGCCCCGATCATCAACGGGATCAGATAGTTTCCGAAAGCGGCGGTGAGGATGGGAATGATCACGAAGAAGATCATCACCGTGGCGTGCTGGGTAACCAGTGACGTATAGAACTCGGGCGAAATCTGGCCTCCTTCGCCGCTGAAGAGCATCGGGCCGACGATCGGCATGCTCTGCCACGGCCAGGCCAGCTGCCATCGAATTGCCATGGCCAACATGCCGCCGATGAAGAACCAAATCAGGGTCGAGAACAAGAACTGCAACCCGATGATCTTGTGATCGCGCGCAAAGACGTAGGTCGTCAAGAAATGGCCCAGGCCACTCTTGGGCTTGGCGTGAGCATGGCTGCTGCTCCACGACGCATCGACTGGACCCGTTGTTGCACTCATACGCTTGGGCTTGCTGGTTGTAGGCTGGCGGGTTGAGGTTGGTTCATGCGAACGACTCCACCACTTGGGCTTGGTGGCGACCGGGCGATTCGGCGGCGTCAGGTGGCCGCGGCGACTTCGGCCGGCGGTTCGGGCTCGGCCGAGGACGGGTTGTCGCTCGGCGTGCCGTTTTCATAGCTGCGTTCGAACTGGTTGCGTTGGAGCCGCTGGAGGTAGGCGGCGAACTGCTCGGGCGTCTCGACCACGAACCGCCCTTTCATTTTGTAGTGCCCCCAGCCGCACAATTCGGTGCACACGATCTCGTAGTTGCCCGGCTTGTCGGCCTGGAACCAGACGATCTGGTGCGAGCCAGGAATCATGTCGTTTTTCAGCCGCAAGGCGGGAATGAAAAAGCTGTGCAGAACGTCGGCCGCTTTCAAGGAACCGACCATCCGCTTGTTCAGCGGCGCATGCAGTTCGTTGACTTCGCCGATGATGTCGTCGGCCGTATCGAGCAAGCCGTCTTTGCCGGCGTAGCGGATGCGCCATTCGAACTGCCGGCCCACGACTTCGAAGCTGGGCGGTTCGGGCTGATCATCGGCGGTTCCCAGTTGTCCGTCGGCCCCCGGCAACATCGGCCGATGGATGCGCACGTCGGCATAGACTTTGAACTGATAAATGGCCAGCAGGATCAGGATCGCGGCCGGAATGACCGTCCACCAAACTTCCAGGCGATGGTTGCCGTGAATGAATTTGGCTTTGTTCGGGTTGGTCGCCGCATCATATTTCCACATAAAGGCGAACAGCGCCAGGCTGGTGACGATGAACACGACCCCGATCAAGGCCAGGATGATGTCGTGCAGATGGTCGATCTCGGTCGCCAGCGGATTGATGTTCTCAGGTAGCCACAGCGCCAAAGGGCCCGAACTGGCCAACATGCCAATCAGGTACAAACCGGTCCCGAGGACAGGCACCGCCAGAAAGAGCAAACTCCAAAATCGTCCCATACTCATCGATAGCCGCCTTTATGGGTTTTCACGCGCGAAAGGAGGCGCACCGGCCGACGCGTTACTGATGTGTTCGTACGGCAGGCTGAGCACGTAATTGACGACGTCCCAGACCTCGTTTTGGGAAAGCCCCAGCGGGTTTTCCGGTTTCAGCGGGGCCGCCGGCATCGTCGTGCCGTCGATGCCCAGGACGATCCGCATGTAGATGTCGACCGGCTGTGAACCGCCGCGGTACATGCCGCTGCGCAAGTTGCGAGGAACCAGGTTCCGCGGCTTGAGCGCGCCCAGCTTGATATACGGTTCGATCTGCTCGCTGTCCTTCGGATCGAGGCTCAGCGGTTGAATCCAATCCTTGGTCCAGGCGTCGTAGTCATTCTTCTGTCCGTCACCCAAGCCCGTGCTGCCGTGGCAGGTCGCGCAGTTGGCGACGTTGCCGTGAAAGATCTTGCGGCCGCTGGCGATCGACTCGGCCAGTTTCTCGCGAGCCTCGGGCGATCCGTCGGCATCCCGCGTAAACAGCGGGTAATCCTCCTCCGGCGGCTTGACGACCAAAGCCTGATCTTCGGCCCGAGCCCAGCTTTCGGCGACGTTCAAGACGTGCTCGTTGATGATGTCCATCTGGTCGGCGAAATCCTCCGGCGCGCTCTCCTTCATCGCCGGCGCGAACAGGTGTTCGTCGGCCGTAAAATCCAGGTCAGCCCCTTCGGTCAGGAGCTTGCGCTCGACTTCGCCGCGAATCGATAGGTAGATCACGTAGTCGACCAAAGCCTCGATTTCGTCTTCTTTGAGCAGACGGAACGAAGGCATGCTGGTTCCCATCACCCCTTCTTGGACGATGCGCCGCAAATCGGTGCGCGTCGGCTTGCGACCGAACGGGGTCGATTTGAATTTAAAGACCCCCAGCCGAAAGTCGCGTGGATAGGGATTGAGAAAGACGGCCGTCGGGCCGATTCCGTTGCCGGTCGTTCCATGGCAATGGACGCAGTGTTCGCGGAACAAGCCGAAGTGCCGATCCTCTTGGTCGCTACGGACCGCGCCGGCGGCGCGATTGAGCCGCTCGAGCGAGACCAACTGGGCGAGCTCTTCCTCGTCCTTGAAAACTTCGGGCCACTTCGGGCTGTCGGGAGTGCCGAACAGTTCTTCCAACGCGCTGCGCGTCTCGTCGACCGCCGGATCCATGTCGATCGAGTTCTGCTCGGCCAACAGCTTGGCCTGGACGAGGTTGGGCTGGAAAGAGGCCACTGGCACTTCGCAACCGGCGGTCAGCAACACGCAAACCGCCAGGGCGACGGAAGCCAGGAGGGCGTCAACGCGGGTGGATCGGATTGGAGATAACAAAACGTGCTCGCTCGCTAGCGTGGTTTCAAGTGCTGGCAACTATATAGTGAACCAGCGGTCCGCCAAGCCCGCAACGCGAAAACCGGTGGGGCAAAGCGTCGCGGAGTCGCCGCGCGGGCGCATCACCACCCGTTGGTGGCTATTTTGCGGCCGATTCGGCGCGGCTATCGGCACTCGCGGCCGACGGCGCTGCGCCTGCCGGCACCTCGACAGCCGGCGCACGGACGTTCACGTCGGGCTGCGACGCGGCTTGCTGGCGCTGGCGGTACTGCTGGCGGAAGGTCTGCGCGGGGGCTGCAGGTAGGTCGCGCTGGCGAGCCCAAGTGTTCAGCGGATTGTGGGTCAGGGCCTTCGGCAGCCAGCGAAGGCTGGTCCGCGCGAACCAGCCGGCCGTCCGGAAGAGCCACGGTCGGGCGAGCACTCCGGACAACAGCTTCATCGACATGCGCTTGGTCCAAGGAATCATTTTCCGCTCAGCCAGCTCGCCGCGCCAAGCCAACAACTGGTGGTGCAGAGGGATTTTTACCGGACATACGTCGGTGCACGAACCGCACAGCGTGCAGGCATAGGGCAGCGAATGGTGGCGGGCGGGATCCATCGCCGGCGAGAGCACGCTGCCGATCGGGCCGGGGACGGTGGCCGCGTAACTGTGACCGCCGCTGCGCCGATAGACCGGACAGGTATTCATGCACGCCCCGCAG
>JBQCJB010000342.1:0-4314 GCA_051953155.1 Aureliella sp.
ACCGCGGCCAGGTCGCCCCAAGGACAATACGTAAAGCCGGCCAGCATCGGTCCCAGCCCGGCGTGGTACTTGGGCTGGGCCGTGGCGCTGAGCGAACCGAACGTGCGTCCGTGAAAACCACTTTGAAAGGTAATGATTTTATATCGCTGGCCACTTGCGCCGTCGGCGTAGGAACTATGGTGCAAGCGGGCCAATTTAATGGCAGCCTCGTTCGCTTCCGTTCCGCTGTTGCAAAAGAAGACTTGCGCGTCGAAGGCGTGTTCCACCAATTTCTGAGCCCACAGGCCCTGCAGTTCCATATGCCACGTGTTCGGCACATGGATCAGTGTCGCGACCTGGCGCGTGACAGCCTCGACGACTCGCGGCGGGCAATGGCCGAGCAGATTGCATCCCCAGCCGGGAAAGAAATCGAGATACTCTTTGCCCTCAGCATCCCAAACGCGCGAGCCGGCGCCGCGCACCAGATTGGCACCGTAACGCTGGTAGTTCCCGATGACATATTGCTGGAACAAGCGCTGCGTCTCGGCACTGCTGAGGTGCTCAGTGCTGTTGACCTCTTCGGTGCTGTCGAGGTGCCCGGTGCTGCTGAAGTGCTCTGTCGAATCCATGAGACTTTCCAAACGGTGGCGGCCAAGAAAGGGGGCGCGGCGGCGCTTTAGCGGGTCGAAGCGGCAGGTCGGCTCTGGACGATCTCGGTACCTACGCCGCTGGTGGTGTAGATCTCGAGCAACAAGGAATGGCGCAGCCGACCATCGATGATGTGCACCTTGCCGACGCCGCGCGAGAGCGTCGCCAGGCACGCTTCGACTTTCGGAATCATGCCCGCGTCGATCACTTTGTCGGCGATCAGTTGCTTGGCTTCGGCTGCCGTCAGTGAATGAATGATCGTGCTCGGGTCGTTCTTGTCGCGGCGCACGCCGTTGACGTCGCTGAGGAAGATCAGCTTCTCGGCGCCGAGCGCTTCGGCGACGGCCATCGCGGCCGTGTCGGCGTTGACGTTGTACTTCTGACCCGCTTCGTCGATGCACATCGAGGGAATGACGGGTACCTGGCTGGTGTAGGTCAGGCTTTCGATGGTCGCGCGGTCGACTTTGGTGACATGGCCCACGTATCCCAAGTCGATGGGAGGGCCTCCCTTCTCGTCGGGCAGAAGAAGTTTCTCGCCCATCAGCACATTGTTGCCCGATTCAAAGCTCAGATTCACCGCGCGGCCGCCCAGCCGCTCGATCTCGGCGGCCAGGTGGCGGTTGATATCGCCGGCTAGCACGCGCTCGACGATGGCCAGCGTATCGGCGTCTGTGACGCGGCGACCGCTGACCCACTGGGGTTTGATGTTGGCTGCGTCCATGGCGCGATTGATCGAAGGTCCACCGCCGTGGACGATCACCGGGCGCATGCCGACGGTTTCCATGAAGATCACGTCGACCAGCAGGTGGCGAATCGCCTCTTCGTCTTCCAGCAAGCTGCCGCCGAGTTTGATAACCGTTGTCTTGCCTCGAAAACGTCGAATCCAGCCCATCGCTTCGATCAGCGTATCGGCCTTGGCGATTGCGTCATTGACCAACTTGATTTTCTCCCCACAGCGGTTGACGTGTGCGTTCTGAAAAAATTCAGCGGCCAACCGACCGCTGAAAATGCAAGCCAGCCATGCTACTTGAGCAGGTTTGACAGTGTCAATTGCGGGGGCTTCGATTGCCTCCCGCAGCCCGCGAGCACCAGCGGGCGACCTGCAGTCGCAGGCGGTTGACACTTCGCCAGGCGCGGCATAGAACGTCGAAAGCGTTCTCAATCCTCGTGAGCTCGAAAAAAGCGCGACATTTCCCGTGGTGATGTGCAAGCGGCTGAAAAGCCTCGAATTCTCGTGCTCTGGAGCACGGTGGCGACTTTCGCGGCGACTTTCGCGGCGGCCCGCCTTCACGCTGGTCGAGATGCTGGTGTCCATCTCGATCATCGGCGTGCTGATGGGCCTCTTGCTGCCGGCGGTGCAGATGGCTCGCGAGGCGGCGCGGCGCACGCAGTGCAGCAACAATCTCCACCAGATCGGCATCGCGCTGCAGAACTACCATTCGGCCAGGCGGACGCTGCCGCCGGGCTGCCTGCAGTGGCGGCCGCCGAAAGGGGGCAAGGCCTTCAAGCAGTTTGCCTGGTCGGCCATGATTCTTCCGTACCTCGAACAGACCGAGCTGTACGAGAGCATCAACTTCAACGTCGCCTACGACGACCCGCTGAATGCGGCGGCCGGTTCGACACGTCTGAGCGTCTATCTCTGCCCCAGCGCGACGGCCGCGGCTCCCGGAGGCCTGGCGAAAACCGACTACGCCGGGCTGTATGGTCAGCGGCTGACGACCTTTGGCGATACCAGCAATGGCGTCTTCATTTACGAGCGGGCGATTCGCTTCGAGCAGATCCGCGACGGTCTATCGCAAACGATTTGCGTCTCCGAGGACACGCGCGGACCGGACTGCGAGTGGATCAATGGTCGCAACACTTTTGAGCAATCCGGATTGATCAACGATCCGAAAGCGGCCCCCTTCGACAACGAAATTCGCAGCGACCACGTCGGCGGCGCCATGGCCCTGTTTGCCGATGGGCATGTCGCTCTGCTCGACACTTCGCTGGAAAAGCCCATCTTGGCCGCGCTGATCACCCGCCACGGTCGCGACCGACTGCCCAACGATTTTTAAGCCCCTATTCTCGCGTTAATAACCCGGTTGCACGCGCTCAGCAATCGCAGCCGCGGCGTCCGTGCCGCTTGACCGAGACGGTCGGCCGGGGTATTTTTGACGTCGCACTTTGGTGGCGAGTGCACCTATCCAGGTGTGCCCGCGAACAGGGAACTCCGGTGAAAATCCGGGACGGTCCGGCCGCTGTAAGCCGCTTGGCAATCGAACCTCGATTGCGCGTCAAATCTCGTTCTTGCTTTTAGGCCATTGCTCGACACGCTCGAGTGAGAAGGCCGCTGTGAGATGCGACGAGTGGCAAGTCAGAAGACCTACCAAAGGCAAGACGGGTTGTGCCCTCCTGGTTTGGGGCGATCGTTGCAGTGAAGAAAGTTCGCCGCACGGCGGCGACGCTTTCCGAGCTGAGTTTGAGATTTCACGGTGCGACGCAGCCGTTTTCCAAACGTTCGCGTCGTCATGCAAGGCCCAAGACTTTTTCGCTGCGTGGATCCTGCCCGCTCGTTCGCACCCTAGCGACGCGCTGGCATGTTTTCGCCGCGACAAGCGAAAGCGCCTCGGGCCCAGGAGCACACCATGCGTGATTCACGGCGTCCTTGCGTTCGAATTGTTCCCTCAGCCCATGTACTCTCGCGCTTTGCCCTTTCGCTGGCTATGGCACTAGTCGGGTTCGCCAGCCCGACCGTCTACAGCCACGCGGGCGTCGTCATATCGAGTTTCGAAGAAGGCGATCTGGCCGCCAAGTTGGACGCTGAGCAAACGTTTCGCGGACTAACCGCTCCGGACGGCTCGCAAATGCCCAGCGACTTTCGCTCCGGCGGTGCCACGTTTGCCAATGACGGCCGCGGTATCGAAGTGCATCCGACCTACGTCTACGACTACTGGACCGGCGTCGGCTACGCGCAGCGGGTCGCGCCGGGAAGCGGCCAGGAACTGTACGCCGATGGCAACGACCTGATCGCCAAGCCCGCCAGCGGCGCCGGCGGCTCGTCGACCTGGGCCGTGGCGTACGATCTGAGCACGATGACAGCCGACGCGGGCTATCGCTTCAGCGCACTGCAGCTAACCAATACGCTCTACGCGTGGAGTTCGATGGCCCTGGGCGACCCCTTCACTCCCAAGTTCACCGCCGGCGATTACTTCACCGTGCGGTTCACCAATCCCGACACGTCGGCTTCAAAAGATGTCGACTTGGCGGACTTCCGCAATGGCAACAGCCTGATCCTCGACCAGTGGCAGCAGGTCGACCTGTCCAGTCTCGGCGCGTCGCGATTAAGCGTCAGCTTTTTGGGCTCGCGGGCAAACGCTTTCGGGCTGACAACGCCGACCTATGTCGCGCTCGACAACGTGGCGGTCTCATCGATCGCCGCGGTGCCCGAACCGAGCAGTTTGGCTCTGCTGGGGCTCGGCGGCGCGATCATCGCATGGCGCCGGCGGCGCGGTAGGCGCTAGGAGCGCGCGGAGCTCAATCGCGCGGCTTCATCTGCTCGAATACGACATAATGCGTTGGCCGCATGCCGAGCGCAGCATAGGTCTGCTGCGCGGCACGATTGTCGCGTTCGACATACAGCCGAAACCCGCAGACGTTCGGATCGCTCGAGGCCAGTTCACCGACCGCGCGGTACAGCCGTCCGAA
>JBQCJB010000343.1:0-6311 GCA_051953155.1 Aureliella sp.
GAAGTACTGCTGAAATATGTTCCCAAAAACGGCCATCGCATGGGGATGATCACGCGCATTGCCGGCATCTGGGCGTGTGGCAAAATGTGGGAGGGGAAGGAGAACCGCTCGCTGGCCGATGAACTATGCGCGCGCATCGCCGATGAATCGGTCATCCTGCCGGAGTTTGATACGGTGCGCTATACGGCCATGCTCGCCCTTGGTTTCCTGGCCGATCCAGCAACCCGTTCCGTCGTGGAGACCCATGGCGCGCGGGGGCCCGCTCCGATCGGAGCTGCTTCGGCTTGGGCGCTCCAGCGCATCGACGCCAAGCGCTAAGCCGCCGCGCGGCGAAAAACCATTTCATGCCTCAGCCCGGACACTGCCGGGCAATCGCCGCCCAGTTGCAATGTCGGTGCGGTCTGCCTAATCTGTTCGATGAGCTTTATCTCTTGATGCGCTTTGAACAGCCGCAAAGATTTGGGAGCAATTCCAACCAAACTCTTGCGCTCCTCTCCTTCACCAACCGCGAGTCCCGCCTATGCTACGCCAATTGGCCGCTGCCTCACACGCATGTGCTTTCCTTGTTCTGACTGCGACCGCCGGCCAGGCCGTCGAACCATCGATGGCCAAGGGGGTCAATCAGACGGAATTGCCCGTAGCAGTCGAGCGCGCATTCCCGAAACTCTCTTTCGATCGGCCGGTGGTGATCACGCATGCCGGCGATGGCAGCAACCGCCTCTTCGTCGCCGGACAAAAAGGGCAGATCTTCGCTTTCGCCAACGACGACCAAGCCTCGGAGCCTTCGGTATTGTTGGACATCGAATCGAAGGTCGCCTACGACGATCGCATGAACGAAGAAGGTTTACTCGGGCTGGCATTCCATCCGAAGTTCAAAGAGAACGGCCAGTTCTTTGTGTACTACACCAGCAAGCACGAAGAACATCTTTCGGTGATCTCTCGTTTCCACGTCGACAGCCGCGATGCGACCAAGGCCGACCCGGCCAGCGAACAAGTTTTGATGACGATCAAACAGCCCTTTTGGAATCACAACGGCGGCACATTGGAATTCGGCAAGGACGGTTATCTGTACATCGCCCTGGGTGACGGAGGCAAAGGGGATGACCCGCTGCAGTCTGCCCAGGACTTGTCGACCGTACTGGGCAAGATCTTGCGCATCGACGTCGATCACACTGCGCCCGGTTTGCCCTATGGTATCCCGGCCGACAATCCGTTCGTCAAGACGACCGGTGCTCGTCGCGAGGTCTATGCCTACGGCGTGCGCAATCCCTGGCGCATCTCCTTTGACCGCGAAACGGGGGATTTGTGGTGCGCCGACGTCGGACAAAACCTCTGGGAAGAAATCGATATCGTGCCCAAGGGGGCAAACTGCGGCTGGAGCAAGCGCGAAGCAACCCACGTGGCTCGCGTCGGTGCCAAGCAGTTCGTCGAGAACGATCTGGCGCCCAAGTCCTCTGACTTCGTCGATCCGGTCTGGGAATACCCGCACACCGACGCCTGGGGCAAGTCGATCACTGGCGGACAAGTCTACCGCGGATCCAAGGTCCCAACGCTGAAGGGCTACTATGTCTACGGTGACTACGTATCCGGAAAACTCTGGGCGCTCAGGGTCGACAAGTCATCCGGCAAGGCTACCGAGAATCGGGTAATCCAGTGGTCCGACGCTCTGCCGATCGTCACCTTTGGTGAGGACGAGAAGGGTGAAGTCTATTTTTCGTCGACCACCGGCGGCCGTCTCTACAAGTTCACGAGCAAGTAGCCGACAGTCGAGCTGTCGCCGTTTGCGGAACTTTTTTCCAAGCCGAGGTCGTCCATGCTTGCTCGCTCGCTACTGTCCCGCTGCCTGATCTTCGTCGCAGCCGGTTTGTCGTCGATGACTTCACAACTGCCGGTCGTTCAGGCAGAAGTGAAGATCGTCAAAGATGTCAGCTACTTAGGCCCCGATCGCAAGGAAAAGGCGGATCTGTACTTGCCTGACGATGCCGAGGGGGAAGGTCCGGCCAGGCATCCAGGCATTGTGATCATCCACGGCGGCGGCTGGACTGGTGGCGACAAGGGAGCCGCGCGCGAACAGAACATCGGCGGAACGCTGGCGGCCAACGGTTACGTGTGCATGAGCATCAACTACCTGCTGCAGCCGAAAGAGGGCGAGCGCATCTGGCCGCGCAATCTGCAGGACTGCAAGACCGCCGTCTGCTGGTTGCGAGCCAATGCGCAGCGGTTACACATCGATACCGAGCACATCGGCGTTATCGGCGGTTCGGCTGGCGGTCACTTGGCACTGATGGTCGGCGTTACCGATAAACAAGCTGGGCTCGATCCGCCGCAAGCAGAGTCCTTGGGCCAGTCGTGCAGGGTGCAGGCGGTGATCGATCTCTACGGCCCGATCGCCGACACGCCGCGCTGGAGCAAGACGCTGGTCGGCCGCGACTGCGCCGACGCGCCTGAGTTGTGCCGGCAAGTGACGCCGCTATCCCACCTGGACGCCTCGGACCCGCCGATCCTGGTCATGCACGGCACGGCGGATACGACCGTCGACATTCGGGATTCGAAAGTGATCGATGCGGCGCTGGAGAAAGCGGGCATCGAGCACCAACTGGTCATCGTCGAAGGCGCGCCGCACTCGTTTCACTTCCAGCCCAAGCAACAGGACCTGAGGCCGATCGCGCTGGCGTTTTTGAACAAGCACCTCAAGGGCCAGTCGACGGCCGAGGGCCAGACCAAACCAACGGCCGAGAACAACGCCAAGCCCTGAGACGCAGGTGGATTGGTTCTTCGATCCCCTGCCTTGTTACAGCTGCTTCAACCCTTGGATGTTGGCAGCAATCGAGCTGTGCACGGCGAAGACGTTGATCGAAACGATATTGCCGAACGGATTGCTGAGCGCGCCGAAGAAGTTCCGTGGGTTGTAGAGGTGCGGAGTGTGGGCAAAGGCCAGGTAGCCGAGTTCCTTGATCAGGGCCAACAAGTCGGCTGACTTGTCGTCGCGGTCGTTTTCGACGTACAGCAACGGCCGACAACGCTCGATCGTTTGCCGAGCCCCTTCGAGCACGGCTTGCTCCATTCCTTCGACGTCGGCCTTCAACATATCCAAGCGACCAAGGCCGAGTTCGTCGATCGTCTGCACGGGAACTCTTTCTCCCGCCGTGCGGCCTTCCAAACCCAAACCGCCGAAGTTGTTGGGCTGGCCATAGTCGATGTTGGGCACCCAGACCTCGCCGGCGGCTGCGCCGACGGCCGCCCAGTGAGCGGCGACATTGGTCAGGCTATTGAGCGCCACGTTAGCGCACAGCAATTGGAACACCACCCGCTGCGGTTCGAAGGCGATCAAGCGTCCGCTCGGGCCGGCCAGCTTGGCCAGGGGCACCGTGTGCGAACCGATGTTTGCCCCCGCTTCGACGATCACGGCGCCCGGTCGGATGACCTGCTTGAAAAGGTCGACTTCCCCTTCGGAGAACTCGCCCAGTTCCAGCAGCGACCGCCCGATGTAAATATCGTGGCGGTTGACCAGCATGCGTCCGTGCCTGGCATCGACCAGTACATTCAGATCACCGCATTCGACGGCCGGCGACTTGGGCACGGAGGTCTCTCGCAAAGTTAAAGGGGAGGCCGCTGGCCGTTTATTGGCTCAACGCGACTGGTTGAAACGTGCGCACCTCTGTGCAGGGCTGATTCGAAAGGAAGATGAGGATTTCCATCAGCACCGACCATATTCCATAGCTGTCGCCCTGAATCAACCAGTGGGGCATCACGCAAACCGATTGGTGGACCAGTTCGAATCCCCCTTCGCTCTGGCTGACCGTTTCGATCGGGAACGTCCAGAAATTGGCCGGCCGGTTGAGCGAGATGAAGACGTCCAGGCCCTGCCACTGGTCGATCAGACCCAGGTGCCGTTCGTTACTCAAATTCAGTCGGGTGCCCAGCTGGCCCAAGCGATCGCCATGCGCGTTGTAGAAGAAGCGATCGTCGGCGCCGGACGGCATGCCCGCAAAATTCCACTCCAGCGCCAGGTGCATCTGCCGATCGCGCGGTAGGCCTTCGACCAGGTATGCCACGAACAATCTCGGGTCGCCTTCCTCCATGGTCAGCGCCTTGGTTACTTTGAGCGGGATGCCCCAAGCGTTCCCCTCGCGGGTCATTTGCAGTTGGATCTTGCCGGCCCCGCGGCGGAGCTTGGCGTCGAAAGGCATCGCGACAAAGTCCCCTCGCTCCTGCGCCACGCCGTCGGCCACGCGATCGGCCGTGACGTCGTTATCGAAAAAGTGCTCGAGGAAGCTCTTGCGCGGGAAGCGATCATACTGCAGGCGTTTGTCGAGGCCCTCCTGCTTGAAGACCACGCGGTCGTGGATGCTGGCGACGGCCGAATCGCTGCCGCTGGTGCCACGCAAAACTTTGCGATGGTAACTTTCGGGACGCCGCTGCAGCGTCGCCAGCACGTTGTGCGCGACGTCGCGGATGTCCAGTTCGTACAGCATGCCACCTTGGGCCGGCGCGACGAAAGCGATCATCTGGTCATTAGCCAGCCGCACTTCGGGCCGGAGATCAAAGTCGTAATCCTCGGTGGTCGCTTCGACCCAGCCCCCTTCGCCGTGCTGGAGGCGATCCAGGTGCGTATCGGCCTGAATCAGTTCCCGATAGATGGCGTTGCGCAGGTGAGGCAAATAAATGCCGCCGAAGGCGCCGTGCCAGTATGGGCAGTTGCACTGCCCGCGGTAGAGTTGGTCTTCGACCTCGGATAGAACTTGCGGGTCGGCTCCCAGCTGCTTGGCCAGCTCGAGCCGGCGGCTGACGAACATCATCCGCGAGTACATTTCGTTGGCTTCGGTGTAGCGGACTTTGAAATTCCGCCAGTTGCCGCCCCGCACGAAGCGCTGCAGATCGACCCAACGCGGATGCTCGTGCAGAACGTGCATGACTTCTTCGTACAAATCCTGTTGCGGGACCGGCAACGCCCACTCGGTCATCTCGCGGTAACTGCAGTCGGGCAGGTAGATCTTGCCACGCGGCGGCAAATCCTGGACGACGTCGTGCAGCCGGCACGTCTGCAGCCAGTCGGCGTTCTCCGTCAGCGCGTCGAAGAAGCCGCGCAGCCAGCCACGGTCATAGACGTGAATCTTCGTATCGGGCCAGGTGCCGAACTTTTCGCCGTCATCGCCGAAGACCAGCACCGCGTCGGGCTGCTCGGCGGCTACCGTGCGGGCATACTCGATCGTCTGCTCCGGAGGTGCAAACGGAATCAGGTAACGCAGCTTTTCGCTGCCTGGAAAAATCCGCAGCATGCTGCCGTCGTCTTCGGTAACGAAGTAACCGAACAGTTCCTCTTCGCTCCAACCGGCAGCCCGGAAGTGATAGTCGTCGAGTACCGAATACGCAATTCCCGCCCGCGCAATGTCGGTCGTCAGCGGACTTTCCCAAACGCGCTCGGGCATCCACATGCCTTGCACGTCGGTGCCGAAGGTCTCGTTCAGGTACGAAGTGTAGCGGCGAATCTGGCCGATGCGATCGCGGCTGGGGAGCATCGGCAGGATCGGCTCGTAGAACGGCCCGCCGATAATTTCGATGCGTCCGGCTGCCACCAGCGCGGCGACGCGGCGGACGTATTCCGGATGTTTCTCGGTCAGCCACGTCATCAGCGGACCAGACGTGTGCAGCGAAATGCGCAGCGCATCGTAGCCCTCGAACACATCCAGGAAGGGCAGATAGCTGTCCTGGTAGGCTTGCTCGATCACCCCATCAAAGTTTCCTACAGGCTGGTGATTGTGGAGCACCAGGCACAGTCGCACGTTATATGTCATAGCCTCTCTGCCATGTTGATGGGAAAGAAACGCATTGTCCGATTGTCGAGCTTGCCACCCGAGAGACGAAAGCCTCGCATTTATCGGCAAACTGCGCGCCGTCTATCCAGCTTTTCTAACCGCTGCGCGGGATGAAAATCAGTCCCCAAAACCCGATTTCGAAGAAATGATTCAAGCCGCCAGCCAAAGCGCTGTCGGCAGCGCACGCAGGCCAGGGTCGCACAGCTCCGTCTCGCTCGCATCTTACAACCGGCCACCGCCGGCGGCGAGGGTCCCGCTAGCAATGCCGAACGTTACCGATAGATCGATTCTGTGCAGCCGCCCATTCGATCGGCACAGCTTGCCTACCTTGAAGCCTGCCCGGCCGGATGCACTCGCTGGACCTGCTGCGGCCAGACAGTGACTAGGCGGCGATCAGACGTTCGGCATTGGACTGCTCGGAAAAGCGGCAGTGCAAGTGTTCGGACAGCTGCGCCTGCCAGCGCGGCAGGGCTTGGCCCAAGAGGGCCGATAGCC
>JBQCJB010000344.1:0-2407 GCA_051953155.1 Aureliella sp.
AGCCTCGTCCTCTGGCGTATAGTAATCCATCGGTTCGCCGGCGGCCGGCTTTGGCGTGGCGGCGGGCCGTCTATCCGCCGAAGCTGGCGGTGTATCAGCGCTCGGTTGGGCCGTGGCGGTAGGCGCGGCGGCAATGGAGTAGCAACGCCTGAGCAGGTCGGAGAATTCGGCGTCCCCGGCGAAAACCACTCGGTCCTGGGCATAATAGAACGGTTGGAAGTCCGTATAAACGCCATACGCGTTCTTTCCACTCACTGTCCCGCGAATGATACTGGTATCGGCATCGCACACGTCGACATTCTGGAATCGCGCCGCCTGTGGCTCGATCATGGTGCGGCTGACCGCATCCTTGGCCGCCGCGTACCGGTCACAGCCGCCCAGCAGAACGACCAAGGTCAGTCCCAAGCCGATCGGTACTTTTCGATATTTCATGATGCCCTCCCTTGAGGACTGGGCCGCTCGCGTCGCACAGGGCCGGTCTGGCCTCCGCCGATGGACCAGCTCCGCGTTAGCTGATGCCCAGCGACCGGCAGGTTGCTTGAAACCGGCTTACCTGCGCCGCGGCGCCCGCGACGTTGAAAACCAGATCGACCGGCGCTCCGCTTGCCGCCGTCAGGCGGACGGCCACCTTCCGCGAGCGGGACAGCAAGGTAATGAACCCGCGTTGGTCGTCCAACAGCAGGGCGAAATTGCTCGAATGGCCCCATTGCGAGCTTATGGGCTCGCCTTCGTCGAATCGGACGAATGCAGTGCGGGCGACAGGGCGACCGCCTATGTAGCTGGTCGTTCCCACCATCACCGAAAACGGCTCGGCATCCGACTTGTCGCATTCGAGCTGCAGCATGATCGGGTTTTGCTTGAGCATCAGCGTCGCGCTGCGCGCGTCGGTAATGGGATCGGACTTTTGCGTCAGCGACCACTGCGCCGCCGACGGCGCCGCGCCGATCAACAGGACCGCTGCCGCCGCCGTCATACTTGGTCCGCTGCGGCGAAAAGCGCGCGGCAGTTTAATGTCTCGAGAATACTTCCAGCTTCGCATCGTTCGTCGCTCCTATGTCCTCTCGGGGCGACGGCCGAAGCCGGATGTTCGAAACCTGACGTACACCAGGCGCATGCGCCTTTACCGTTGCCGGCTGGACATACGCGCATGCCACCCGGCCTCCAGAATCCTGGCGACCGAGTTGTACGTTGAGGTTTCGACGCCCCGCTCCCCGGCTTTCACGAGGAGCGCGGCCAATTTGCTCGGTTCCCGCCGGAAGACAAGCCGAAAGAAGGTTTGATGCGGACGCAATCGATCAGTTGCCGGCTCAACGGGCTCGTGCTCGGTGTCCGCTACGAGGGACAGTTTGCGACTGTCCGGATCTAGGTCGTCGATTGGCCTGAGCCGACGTTCGTTCAGCGGACGCAACCGGGCCATGGTAGAGGCAGCTATCGGGGACGTTTGGGACTGTCCGGATTCGAGATCAAATTCACTGAAAGCTGCCGTTGGTAGGCGCTTCAGCGGTCGTTTGCAGGCAACCGTGCGCGAAGCCAAGCAGGAAGGTTCTCGCCACGCCGCATCGCGATCTCCGGATACCCGTAATGCTTGACCAGCCTGCGCCAGAGCGTGCGCGCATGCGGCAGGCGTTCGCCGCGGCGCTCGGCGCGCAGCGCGGCGCGGCGAACGCAGGCGCTCCAGCTGGGCTTGTCGGCGCGAAGGTAGTCCGCGGCCAATGCGTCCATGGTTCCCGGCTCGACCGTACGTACGCGGCCGCCGCGCCGAAACCGGGGCACGAGGTAGGCGAGCCAGTCGTGGCGACCGACGCCCTGGATCGCTCTCAGCCACGACCAGATGCTCGCAGCGCTGGCCTTGCCGCCGCGGGCGACGCTGCGAACCGCGCTCGATTTGGTCACGCCCGCCTCAATCAACCTCTCGATGCGCTGGATAAGAACAAGACGATCCATTGCGCGCGTCTTGGCGAGGTTCGTCTGGCGATCGTAATATTCCCACTGCTGCGCGCGGGATAGCTGTGCGATCATTGAACAACTTTCTCGGTATTTTGCATCTGTCAAATCGGAGGCGCGACTGTATTTTGAATCGAGCCGCTTCGACCATGCGGTAACGCGGCGCTGAAAAAAGACCGGGCCGGCGAATAATGAGGATACCCGCGTCCAGGATCGGGCGCGAGCGGCAGATATGATCGGCAACCAAGAATTCGGTGGGTAACGCAAAAGGCGCCGCCGCACAGACGAGGATCGACATGTCGAAACAGAACGATTTGCTAACGCTCCACGGCCAGCTTCTCGCCGGCGATCCGCGGGCGAGCTCGAAAATCGTGGAGCTCACCCTCGCCCGGCTCGTGGCCATCGTCGGGCGGGCGGTCGCCGGCCTCCGCGACCCGCAGGACGTGGAACAGGCCTGCTTCGA
>JBQCJB010000345.1:0-13088 GCA_051953155.1 Aureliella sp.
GAGCGGCACCAGTTATGGCACTTGCATCCTGCACGTTTCGCCCGAAAGCCACTTGGGCGGTCCGCTAGCCTTGGTGCAGACCGGCGACGAGATCGAACTGGACGTGCCCAATCGGCGGTTGACCTGGCACGTGAGCGAGGAAGAGATCGCCCGTCGCCGCGCCGACTATAAGCCGCCTGAAGAGCGATGGCATCGCGGGTACCACCAATTGTTTTCGCAGCACGTCACGCAAGCCAATGCCGGCTGTGACTTCGACTTCCTCCACGGCCGCTCCCCGGGCGCCGAACCTGACATCTTCTAAGCGCGTTGGCTGTCGGCCTCAAATTCTGGACTTCGCAAAACTGCCCTCGCCCCCGCCGCTTAATTGCGTCGCGAGAAAATGCCGCGCATATCACGGGCAAGGCAGCGGAGCAGGAAGGCGATATTGCGGAGGTACCGCGGCGCGAGTCGCCTGGGCTCGCAGAGCGAGCGGTACAGCCACTCGCAACCGATGGCTTGCCAGAACGCCGGCGCACGCGTGGTCGTGCCGGCCAGGAAATCGAACGAAGCTCCCAGCTGGATGCTCAGCGGCACGCCCAACTGCCGGTAGTTCTCGTGGATCCACAGCTCTCCCTTGGGCTGGCCGAACGCGACCAGCAGAATGTCGGTGCGCGAGTCGGTAACCTGGCTGAGCAGTTCACGGTGCTCCAGTTCGCTCAAGGGGCGGAAGGGCGGAGCGTAGCAACCAGCGATCTGAAGCGACGGGAACATGCACTGCAATTTCGCAGCTGCCTGGGCGGCCACACCCGGGGCTGCACCGAGAAAGAACATCCGGTAGCCGCGGTCGGCAGCCAAGCGGGCTAGCTCGACGATCATGTCGGCACCGGCGACGCGACACGGCAGCGGCTCGCTTTCCAGTCGGCTGCGGATCACGGCCGGATTGCCGTCGGCGATGATTGCGTCGGCCGCTTGATTGACGACAGCCAGTTCGGGCAACTGGTGGGAGAGCATCAGGTAATTCAAGTTGGCCGTAATGAAATAGCGGCAGGAGCGAGTGGCCACGATGCGATCGGCCCGCTGGATGATCTGGTCCATATCGACTCGCGCGAAGTCGAGCCCCCAAACGCGGGTCGTCTTCAGCGGCGCGATCAGCAAGTCGCGTTCGGATGGCGCTGTGACGCCCGCTGGCTGGCTGTCGCCGCGCGGCTCGCCCCGCAGCTCGCTGGGCTGGGTTGGCAAACTCGGCAGCGCGGGCAACAGCGGTGCCGGGGTATCCGTCATAGTCGCCGAGAAATCGGCTAGTGAGCTCGTCAGTTCAGTCACAATCCAGCTTTCCGTCGGTAAATCGGCCCCAGAGTATACGAAACCTTAGATCACCACTAAACTCGAAGCGGAAGTGAAGTGCGGGCGAGCGATGACTTGCCGCGGTGGAACTGAGCGGCGCGTGCCGGATTTAACGATCGGGACTGAGCGAACCAAATCTATGAAAGCACTGGCAATCATCGTCGAGGGATTGGGGGCTGCGATGCTGGGCCCTTATGGATCGTCCACCTCGACCACTCCCGCGATCAATCGCCTGGCTGCGCAGTCGCTGGTGCTGGACCAGTGCTTTGTCGATTCGTTCGATCTTCGCTTGCAGTTGCGGAGTCTGTGGACCGCCGCCCACGGCAGTTCGCTGGCGCCGAGCACTTGGAACCTTTGGCAGGCCCTGACCGAGCGCGGCATCCCGGCTCAGCTGATCACCGATTCCAGCCAGGCAGCCGAAGTCGCGCAGACTTACGGCTGTCCTCAGATCACGCTGGTCGATGTCCCGGCCGCTGGCGAAGCGGCTGAAAGCGCCGAGGATTGCAGCTTGATGCATGTCTTCGCCGTGGCCATGCAGCAACTGGCCAACCCGGAGACCGAGGGCCTGGTGTGGATTCACGCGCGCGGCTTGCGGCATCCCTGGGACGCGCCCTTGGCGCTGCGGCAGGCGATGACCGATCCGGAAGATCCCGCGCCACCCAGTTCGGTCGAACTGCCCGACGTGATGGTCGATGACGAGACTGATCCCGATTTGATCGTGGGTTGGGGACAGGTCGCGGCCGCGCAAGTCGCGGTCCTGGACGAAGCGATCGATGCCCTCGAACAAGTGATTGCCGCGCGTGACGATGCACATCAGTGGGCTTGGCTACTCGCCTCGACCGGCGGCACTCCGCTTGGCGAACATGGTCGAATCGGCCGCTCGCGCTGCGAAGGGTATGCGGAAGAGATCGCCGTGCCGGCGATCGTCCGCCCGGGCGAGCCGCTGGCAGTGGGTGTGCGGCGGGCCGAGTTGTGCCAGTTGCCCGATCTGCCGCTGACGCTGCTCGTCGCCATGGGCTGGGCAGAGCAAGAATTGCCATCGCTCTGGGGACGCAATCTTTGGCAGTCCGGTCCGCCGCGCATGTCGACCCAATGGCCAGTGGAAGCGACGTTGGCCTGGCTCGGCCATGGCGAGCACACATGGATTCGAACTCCGGCCTGGAGTCTGCTTCAAACGGGCGACCAGCCTGCTCGACTGTACGTCAAACCCGATGACCGCTGGGAAGTCAGCGACATCGCCGCCCGCCGCGATGATATCGTCGAACAGCTGACTGCACTCTTACCAGCACTGCGCAGCGCAGCCGATCGCTCCAAGCGCGGCGCGTTGCCTCAACTGGATACGGCGCTGACCAGCCTGCAGCGTTAGATCCCGCGCAGGGCTGGCGTGACTACTTTCGGCTGATCCGCCAGATGGTATTGCCGGGTTCGTCGGCAACCAGCAGGGCGCCGTGGGCGTCGACGGCCAGGCCGACGGGGCGCCCGTAGACCTCTTGTTGATTGACGATGAAGCCGGTTAGAAAATCTTCGGGCTCGCCGGCCGGCTTGCCGTCACGAAACGGCACGAACGCTACGCGATAGCCAGCGAACTTCGAACGGTTCCACGACCCGCGCTGGCCGACAAATGCGCCGCCGCGATACTTCTCGGGGAACATCTTGCCCTCGTAGAAAACCAGCCCCAGCGAGGCGGTGTGCGCGCCCAGATTCACATCGGGAACGATTGCTTTTTTCACCAGATCGGAACGCTTACCAGCCCAACGCGGATCGACGTTGTCTCCCCAATAACTGTAGGGCCAGCCATAAAAGCCTTCCTCCTGAACGCTCGTCAAATAGTCGGGCACCAGCTCGTCGCCCAACTCGTCGCGCTCGTTCACAGCGACCCACAGTTGATCGGAATCGGGACGCCAAGCCATTCCGACCGGATTGCGCAGGCCAGAAGCAAAGACCCGCAGGCCCGTGCCGTCGCGATTGACTTCCAGCACGTTGGCTCGCAACATTTCTTCCGCCGTACCATGCTCAGCCACGTTGCTGGCTGAACCGACCGAGAGGAACAGTTTCTGGCCGTCGCGCGAGGCCAACACGTTGCGCGTCCAATGATTGTTGTAGCCGCCGGCCGGCAGATCCAGGATCTTTCGCCCCTCCGAAGTCAGCTCCGTTTGGTCGCGTTGGTAATCGAACGCCCACAGCGCATCGGTGGCTGCGATATAGAGCGTGTCATCGACCAGCGCCATGCCGAAGGGCTGGCGCAAACCTTCGTGAAATGTTTGTACCAGTTCCGGTTGACCGTCGCCGTCACGGTCTCGCAGCAACGTGATTCGGTTGGGCGACGATCCGGTGACCGTTTTGGATTTCTTCATTCCCTCGGCCTGCAGCTTCTCTTTTTGCTTTTCCTCTTTCGTTTCTTCTTTCTGCTCTTCGCTCTTTTTGGGCAGAGTTCGCGACTGCGCGATCAGCAGATCACCGTTGGGCAACACAAACAACCACCGCGGGTTTTCCAGCTCGGCTAGGCGCGCTACGGAAAAGCCTTCCGGGGCGGTGGGCTTTTGATCTTTGGGCCAGCCGATCACCTTGGGATGGTGAATGGCCGACTCGGTAGCGTAGGGCTCGGGCAACTTCGGCGGCTCGGCCGACTGGGCAACTAGCTCGCCCGCCGAAAACGCCGCACTCAACAACACGACGCCGCACCTTGCGATGCGACTTGGCTCGAGCTTGAAAAACATGCTGTCCCCTCTGCACGATGAATGATGAAAGCTTTAGACTCAGTTTCAGCCCACAGCGCCACGCGCAAGCGGCACAAGCAAATGGCGTGCGAAGTCGAATAAGTGTGGCCCTATTTTGAGAAAGCGCGGTCGTGTCGAGCTTAGAGCGGCAACTGGAACCCGAATTGATGGACGATCCACAAGAAGCGGTCATGTATGACGAGATGGACCATAGCGAGGTCAATCGTCGCTTCGTCGAGGATTTGCTCGCTGGCGGACCATGTGGCCCCGATGTGCTCGATCTCGGTACAGGCACGGCTCGCATTCCTGTCGAGTTATGCCAGCAAGTCGCCGACTGCCGCGTGCTGGCAAGCGACGGCGCGGTGAGCATGCTGGAAGTCGCTCGCTACAACGTAGCGATCAATAGCCTCGATTATCGAATCCAGCTCCATCACGGCGACGCCAAGGCGCTCGACATCGCCGACGAGACGTTCGATACCGTGATCTCGAACTCGCTGCTGCATCACTTACCACAGCCCGAGCAAGCCATCGCCGAGATCGTTCGGCTGACGCGCACCGGCGGGCGGATCTTTGTGCGCGATTTGTGCCGTCCCGACTCGATCGAAGCGATCGATGAAATCGTCGCTCGCGTGGCAGCTGGCGAAACGCCCGCCGCGCAGCAACTGCTTCATCAGTCGCTCCATGCGGCCTTGACGCTCTCAGAGATGCGCAGCCTCGTCGCTGCCCATGGCTTTGCAACCGACGATGTCACCATGACCAGCGACCGCCACTGGACTTGGGACAGCCGCAAAGCGTAAGTTCGCGCAAAAACAAACACAGTCTCCCCCCTCGTCCCGCTTCGGCGAGAGGGGGCCGAAGGGTGAGGGGCAGCGTCGCCAATCGCGCCTCAACGACCTCACGAAGTTCGCATCGGTCGCGAGGGCCTAGATGAGGATGTCGCGGATCACGTTTGCCCGTTCGACACCGGTCAGCTTGGCATCGAGCCCTTGAAATTTGACACTGAACGCTTCGTGCTCGATGCCCAACAAATACAGCATCGTGGCGTGCAGGTCGTGCACCGTGCACACGTTCTCGACAGCCCGATATCCCAGTTCATCGGTGGCGCCGTAGACTAGCCCGCCGCGAACGCCGCCGCCGGCCAACCACATCGACATCGATTGGTTGTGATGGTCGCGACCGACCGGTCCCTTGTTCGACTGGGACATCGGTGTGCGGCCGAACTCGCCGCTCCAGACAACCAAGGTCTCGTCGAGCATGCTGCGCTGCTTGAGATCCTTGATTAAGGCTGCGCACGCGCGATCGACCTCCTTGGCCCGCAGCGGCAGTTCCTCGCGGAGGAGGCTGTGGTGGTCCCAGTCACGATGGTACAGTTGGATGAACCGCGTGCCGCGTTCGGCCATCCGCCGCGCGATCAGGCAGTTCGATGCGAACGAACCGTCGCCTGGCTGGCATCCGTACATCTCGATCGTCTTGGCATCTTCGTTGGCCAAGTCCATCAGCTCGGGAACGCTGGCTTGCATTTCGAACGCCATTTCGTACTGGGCGATGCGTGTGGCGATTTCGGGATCGTGGACCACCGCTTCGTACTGCTGGTTCAACTGATTGATCGCGCGGACGTCGGCCGACTGCTGGTCGCGACTGATGCCACTGGGATTGCTCAGGTAGAGCACTGCTTCGCCTTTGCTGCGCAGTTGGACGCCTTGATAGCGGCTGGGCAAGAACCCGCTGCTCCATTGCCGGGCGGCGATCGGCTGTGGCGAACGTCCCTTGCCGGTCGATACGAGGACGACGAAGCCGGGAAGGTTTTCGGCCTCGCTACCTAGGCCGTAGGTAATCCAAGCGCCCATGCTGGGGCGACCTGCGATTTGCGAACCGGTGTTCATGAACATGTGCGCCGGGTCGTGGTTGATCGCTTCGGTGGTCATTGAGCGCACCAGGCAGATGTCGTCGATGACCGAGCCGATGTGTGGAAACAGGGTGCTGACCTCGGTGTGATTTTTGCCGACTTTGGTGAAGGGGAACTGCGGCCCGAGGCACACCAGTTTCTGACCTTGCAGCTGCGCTAGTTGTTGCCCGCGAGTTAGGCTTTCGGGCATTGGTTGGCCGTCCATTTCCGCCAGCTTGGGCTTGGGATCGAACGTTTCCAACTGGGAAGGCCCGCCGGCCATCGTCAGCCAGATGACTCGGCGCACCCGCTGCGGCAATGGCAACGGTCGCAGGACGCCACTGGTGGCCGCCGATGCGCTGCCTGGCGGCTGGATCAGCGACGCCAAGGCGAGCGTGCCGAGCCCCTGTGCGGAACTGCCGAGAAAGGCGCGGCGATCGAACATGCGCGTCCGCGAACCCGCTTGGCGACCTGGATTGCCTTGAAACATGCTTGCCCTCGCTCGGTGGAAATAGTGCTTCCGAATTTTCGAATCGCGTGTTTTCGGGTGCGTCTACTAGCTGCGCGTAATCGTCTCGTGCAGGTTCAAGAGCACGCGGGCGACGTGAGTCCAGGCGGCCAACTCCTGGCGATCGAGCGTCTTGGGTACCGGCGCCAAGCCAACTTTTAAAAGGCTCTCAGCCGCGTCGGGATTCTCGTGGTAAACGCGCCGGTGTTGCTCGAGCAGTTGTCCTATCGTCGACAATTCCTCGGGCGTCGGGTCGCGCTGGAGCGCTCGTTGCCAGGCATAGGTGAGGCGCTGGTCGGTCGTTCCCTGGCATTGCTGGAGCACGAGCGCCGCCAGGCCGCGCGCTGCCTCGACGTAGCTCGGGTCGTTCAGCAGCACCAGCGATTGCTGAGGAATGTTCGAGCGATTGCGTTCCGCCGTGCATTCCTCGCGGCTGGGCGCGTCAAAGGCCAGCAGGCTGGGATGCAGGAACGTCCGCTGCCACCACACGTACAAGCCGCGCCGGTACTGTTCTTCCCCTTTATCGGCAACGTAGGAACGCGTTGGAAAGTTGAGGTTTTCCCAGTAGCCTTCGGGCTGATACGGTTTGACACTTTCTCCTCCGATCTCGGCCGACAGCAGACCAGCAATCGCCAGCGCGTTGTCGCGCACCAGTTCGGCGTCGAGCCGAAAGGGGCTTTGCCGAGCGCAATGGCGGTTGTAGGGATCGGCCGCCAGTTGCTCGGCGGTCGCGGTCGACACTTGCCGGTACGTCTGGCTGGTGACGATCGTCCGCACCATGTGCTTCAAATCCCAACCGCTGTCCATGAATTCGCAGGCCAGCCAGTCGAGCAGTTCGGCGTTGACCGGCGGTTCACCCTGCGCACCCAAGTCGTCCAGCACGCGGCTCAGGCCGGTACCGAAAAATTGCTTCCACAATCGGTTCATGACCGTCCGCGCGGTCAGCGGATTGTCGCGAGAGACCAGCCACTTGGCCAAGTCCAAGCGAGTCAGCTCGCGGCTGCCCACTTCGGGCTGCGGCAGATAGTGCGGCAAAGCCGCTTGGACTTGTTCGCCCGAATCGTCCATCCAATTGCCGCGCGGCAGGATGCGCACGATTCGCTTTTGCGGGCTGCTTTGGCTGACCAGGCACTTGGGCAGCGAATCATAGAAAGCTTTGTAAGCCTCCTCGGCTCGCTTGACCGTTTTCGCTTTGGGATCGTCGCCGGCCGCCTGCTTGGCTTCGACGCGCGCCCGCTCGAGTTCGGCCAAGCGCTTCTCTTGCTCGGGTGTGCAAATCGGCATGCCGTCTTCGCGACGTCCGACGATCGGTTCCTTGATGTCGGCGAAGAAGGCTCCTAAAGCATAGAAGTCGCGAGTCGTAAACGGATCGAATTTGTGATCATGGCACTGCGCACAACCGGTGGTCTGGCCGAGCCAAGCGGTACCGATCGCGCGGACCCGATCGGTCAGCATGCGAGCTTCGTAGTCCTTGGGCTGTGCGCCACCTTCCTCGGTCGATAACAGCAAGCGATTAAACGCTGAACCGATGCGCGATTCCTGGTCGGCGTCCGGCAACATATCACCGGCGATCTGTTCGAGCGTAAAACGATCGAAGCGTTTGTTTGAATTGAAACTGGCAATTACCCAGTCGCGGTAAGGCCAGACATTGCGTGGATTGTCGCTGTGATAACCGATCGTGTCGGCGTAACGGACCACATCCAGCCAGCCGATCGCCATCCGCTCGCCGTAATGCGGATCGCCGAGCAACTGTTCGACCAACCTGGCGTAGGCGTCTGGCGCGCGGTCGGCCTCGAAGGCAGCCACTGCGTCGGGAGTCGGCGGCAGCCCTAATAGATCAAAGCTCAGCCGCCGTATCAGCGTGCGGCGGTCGGCAGCCGGGGATGGCTTGAGGCCGTGCTGCTCCAGGTGCCTGTGCACGAGCACATCGACGCCGTTTTGGCCCTCAGGAACTTTGATCGCAGGTCTCACCGGCGGGACGTAGGCCCAGTGCGCCTGGTACTCCGCGCCCTGCTCGATCCACCGCTGGAGAATCGCTTTTTGACTGGGAGAAAGTTTTTTATGCGAATCGGGAGGCGGCATGCGCTCGTCGGGCGACTGGCTAAAAATCCGCTCGACCAGCCCGCTGCCTTCGACGTCGCCTGGCGAGATTGCTCCGCTATCGATCGCCTCTTCGCGAATATCCAATCGCAGGTCCGCTTGCCGATGGCCCGCGTCCGGACCATGACAGTAAAAACAGTTGTCCGAAAGAATTGGCCGGACGTCGCGATTGAATTCGATTTTCTCGGGCAGTCTTTCTTCGGCCGCAGCCGGCTCGAGCGCCGCGACCGGCGCCGCTGCGCAGGACCACATGAGCAGCTGGAGCGCGGTGAGCATAGCGGCACTCGCTCGATACGTAGCAAATTTCATCTCAGCCCCCAACACTGGTTCGGAGTCTCTGGGCCGAAAGCGCGCTGACTTTTGGCGATGCACGTAAACGGACTGGATCAAAAGTCCATTGTGCGGTCCACGCGGCGCTCAGACAAGCTGCGGGCAGATGGCGAGGCAGAATCGGCTGCATCACTCTGAGATGCCGACGAGTCCGCAGCCTGCGGCGGGCTGGCCAGGGCAGGGGGCGCGTCGGAGCTGCGAGCGGCGGACGAAGCGTGCCCAACTGCAGAGCTGCCGGGACCAGAACCTGGCGGAAGCGCGCGGTGAGCCCCCGAGGCTCTCGAATCGAGCGTCGCTAAATCGCCTGCTGCCGAGCCCGAGGTTGGACTGCTGGAATGTTGACTGCGATCGTGGCGACCCCACCAGATATCCGCATCTTCAATCGACCAACTGCTCGCCAGCGGAGAACGCATTAGCAGGTGGATCAGTTCGCGAGCCGTCTGCGGGCGTTTCGAGCGGTCCTTTTCGAGACAGGCCATGATCGCCGCTTCGATCTCCGGAGAAATCGGATTGGCGACCAGCCGCGAGGGAGGTGTCGGCACGGCGGTGACATGGAATCGGCACAGCTCGGCCAGCGAGAGAGTATTGAAGACGGGCTGGCCGGTCAAAAGGAAGAAGCCGACCGCGCCGACTGCGTACAGGTCGCTGCGCGCATCGACCAGGTCAGGTGTTTGGATCGACTCGGGCGACATGTACAGCGGCGTACCGAACAGCCCGCCAGCCTTGCCCGCTTGGGCATGTTCGTCCACTGCCTTGACCAGACCGAAGTCGAGCACCTTGACGACATCTGCCTCGCCGCCACGACGATTGAGCATGATGTTGGCCGGTTTGATGTCGCGGTGAACCAGCCCCAAGGAATGGGCTTCGAAGAGCGAACCGCACACTTGCTTGAGTATGTGAATCGCGCGGGCTTCCGAGATCGGGCCATAGTTCTCGACCAGGCTTTGGAGGGTGATACCCTCCAGATACTCCATGGCATAATAGAACACACCCTCCGGCGTGCGACCAAAATCATAGATGGCGATCGTGCTCGGATGATTGAGTTTGCAAGTCAGTTGGACTTCGCGCTCGAAGCGTTGGATGGAGCTTTCGTTGACATTCTCAACGTTCAGCAGCTTGATAGCCGTGGCACGACGCATCATCGCATGCTGACCTTTATAAACGACTCCCATCGCACCCGAGCCAATCTGCTGCAGCAACTGGTACTGGCCCAATTGACGAGCCTCGATAGCTGCCTTCTGCGCTTCGCGACGAAACCGCGCGACCGAGAGAGTGAAGGCGAAGATCGCAATCGAACTGAGAACCAGCAAGCCAAAGAGGGCGAAAAAAGTGCGCCGCAAGATGGTCAGCGGTCGATACGCTTCGTCGTATTCAATCTCGGTCGTGACGCCCATGGCGACGTTGGGCAGCCATTGCCAGGCGCCGACGACCGTTGCGCCGCGATAATCACGATAGCCCTCGACATCGACGCCGCTGCGCCCCTCGATGGCCTCGGCCACACTGTGACTGAGCGGCAACTCGGATCGCCGCACCTTCGCCCGATACCCGTTTTGCAAGTCGCCTCCCGGGTCGCGCAGCGAGATGGAAAGAATCGACTGGGCGTGGTCCGTGTCGGGCAACAGTCCCAGCAAGATCAGTTGTTCGTCGAAGCGACTGCCCGAAACCAGCAGGCCCTCTTTGTCGAAGGCGTAGGTCTCGCCGGTCGCCCCGGTTTGTCCCAACTGGAGAATCTTGGTGAACTCGCGGTCGGGTCGAATGCGCATGGCGAGGACAGCCACGACTCGCAAACTCTGGTCGCGGATCGGCGCGCAGGCCAACATCGTCGGCAACCCAGTCCGCAACTTGCCTCCCTCGTCCTTCATCAGGATCGCGCTGGCGAAAGGCGTCGTGACCGAGCTCTCGCCGTCGAGAGCCCGGGTCAAAGCGGCCTCATACTGAGGCTGGATCTGGCCGATCAACTCCGGATTGGACGAGGCGAGGATCTCCATAGATCGGCTGGCCAGGATGTAGCCGCAAAAACCTTGCGACGACAAACCGGGTTGGAGCTCCTGGTCGAGGCGAGCTCGAATTCGCAAGATTTCTTCGGCACCTTCCAGCGCCTCGGCGGTCACCGCCACGACGGGCGCCGCGGCCGCCGTGGAGGAACCACTGCCCGGAACTGCGATCAGTTCCAGGGCTGCGGAGCGAACGCCTTGACTATTGGCCAGCGCCAGTGCGTTGCCCTCTTGGATCTGAATCCACTTTTGAACCATCGAGGTTTCAATGCTCACCAGCGTCTGCAATTGCGAGGCGAGGCTCTGGGCCATCGTCTCCTTGATGCCCCGGTTGATGCCGTAGCCGACCAAGGCGAGGATCACGACCGCCAGTATCGGCCAGATCCACAATTGCTCTTTGAGCACGGTGCGGGCGTGCGTGATGCTGCGGCTGCTGGAGCGTTTGCCGAACGTCATGTGGGCTTGGTTGGGTGGTCCGCCGGCGCGCGAACGCTGGGCCCATGGGAACAGATTGCTGATTCGTTGCATCACACTGCACCCAGCCAATTGGGAAGACACGGGGTAAAGCTTCAATGTACTCCTCCGCGTTGGCAGCGTCAGCTTTTTGTTGCCTCCTCACCTGCCGCGCGACTCTCGAGCTCGCGACGTCGGCTGGCCTCCGGCGGTGCGACACCAGCTGCGGCGACCGGTCCACTGCATGGGTGGTGCGACCGATGCAGCTAATTGCATTTCCCCCATGCCACTGCTACTATCGAGCCCGGTTTGCATCGAGCCAGGCTGAAATATTGCAGAGCCGCGGCTGGAGCGTCCCTTTAAAATCTGACGGGAACGAGCCCATGAGAGCTTGGATATGGCTGACGGTCGTCGGCCTCGCAGCGCTTTACTTCTCGAGCAGCCCAGTGCGTGCCGGCATGACCTTCACGCTCAACGACACCGGCGGAGCAGAAACTGGTTCGCAAGCCAGGCAAGGTTTTGAAGAGGCGGTGAACTTCTGGAGTTCGAAGCTTGCGGACAACATCAACATCAACCTCGACATCGGCTTCTCGTCGCTGAGCGCCGGAGTCCTCGGGCAAACGTCGTTCAACCTCGGCATCATTCCGTACTCGACCTTCAGAACCGCGGTCGTCGCCAATGCGACTTCGCCCAACGAGCTGGCCTATGCGGCAGGGCTGCCCGCGGGCAACAGTTTCAGCCTGTATCTCAACCGCACGGCCGACAACCCCAACGGCGCCGGCAGCGCGACGCCCTACGTCGACAACGACGGAGGCGGCAATAACTCGACCGTGTTGATGTCGTATGCCAGCGCCAAGGCGATCAACCTGCTGCCCGCGTTCAACGCCGCCACCGACGCAGCCATCAAGTTCAGCAGCGACTTCTCGTTCGATTTCGATCGCAGCGACGGAATCGACGCCGGCAGTTACGACTTTGTCGGCGTCGCCATTCACGAGATCGGCCACGCCTTAGGCTTTTTCAGCGGCGTCGATCAGCTAGACGCCAACCCGCTGGCCTCCGAAGACAACCTGGCCAAGGTCTCTCCCTTAGACTTCACCCGTTTTTCGCAGGACAGCCAAGCCGCCGGAGCGGACCTCGACTGGACGGCCGACAATCGCGACAAGTACTTTTCGATCGATGGCGGTTCGACCGTGACCATTCCCAATGCCTGGTCGACCGGGATCAACTTTGGCGACGGCCGCCAGGCCAGTCACTGGAAAGACAATTTGGGACTAGGCATCATGGACCCGACCGGCGCCGCCGGCGAACTGCTCCAGGTGACCGACCTCGATCTACTAGCACTGAATCTGATCGGTTACGAGCTGACCGCGGTTCCCGAACCGTCATCGCTCGTTATGCTCGCCGGCGCCCTGGGCGGCTTGGCCCTGCGTTATCGGCGGCGCAGCCCACTCCGTTCGACGCCTTGATCGGGCCTCGTCGCCACGCCGCTCACTTGTGACACGTTTATATCCGGTGGCGTTGCGACTGCCCGAGAGCGCAGCGGATTCTCCATCTCGACAGATTAAGCCATTTTAATCTTCGCTGGTTGCCGCAGCGCAATCGCGATATCGCATTGGATTTTTCGAGCAATCGCGATACGCGCCCGGCGGCCCGGCGCGATGTGGCAGCAGCGTCGCGGCCGCTGGACAGACGTGGGGGTTTGCCTCACGTGGGCAGCGACCTATGCTCGAGCATGATGCCAGCATGTTCCACACCTTGCCAACAAGTTTCCGATGCCG
>JBQCJB010000346.1:0-4361 GCA_051953155.1 Aureliella sp.
GCCGGCGGGTCCAATCCGTTTGGCACGCCGCCGGCTGGTGCCCCACCAGCCGGAGCCCCCGCAGGCGGCGACCCGTTCGCCAACCCGTTCTAGACGCTGCTCTCAAGCGTTCCTTCGTCCGCCGAGCTCGGTCCATTTACCGAGCTCGGTTCATTTACCGAACTCGGTCCATTTGCGGAGCTCGCATCCTCCGCCGTGCTTGCATTCTGCGGGCGATGGGCTGACCACAGCATGGTCAGCGCCGTGTAAATCACGACGATCACGACCAGGCCATTAAGGCTGCTGGCGGGTAAAACCTCGATCAAGGGCGCGGCCAACAACACGCCCGGCACTCCGAGCAGCGTTAGTCCGAGTGCCGCTCCAGGGTCGTAGCGTTCGCTTTTGATGAACTGTGCGCTGGCTGCTGGCATCAAGAACGCGCACGAACCCATCATGATCGGAAACGCGGCTTGCACGTTCATCCCGAGCAAGCTGACCATAACCATGATCGGCGCGTAGGCCCCAACGCCGATCGTCATCAGTGCGCCGAACAGGTAGTTGCAGCCCATGGCGATCGCCAATTTGCCGCCGGTCAGCTCCAGTGCCGAACCGCCCACGGGCAAGCGGTCCAACAGTCGCAGCACGATCAACACGGCTGCGGCCAATAGCGCGTAGCCCATGCCGGCTCGCACCGTGCGGCGGGAGAGCCGCGAGACCCAGCTGGCTCCAAACCAGGCCCCGACTACCGAGGACGCGATCAGCAGCCACAGCGTGAGAGAGTCGACGTTAACCAGGGCGATGATGATCAGCGCCTGTGCGACTGTCGGCAAGGCGTGACCGACGTTCAGCGTGCCAGGGATGAGATGGTCATCGACGCTTTTAAACGGCCGATACAGCGCCGTGGTCACGGCGAAGGACCCTACGCCTAACGTATCGAGAAAGTCGGTGATGAAACCGACCAGCGATTGGTAGAGCGTCGGCCACTGCCAGTTACCCCGCCGCGTCAGGCTGGCAAACCACAGCCCCACATAGGCCAGGGCGGTCACCCCGAGAATCGCCAGTAATACGATGCGAGCGATTTGCACGGCACGATCCTGTGGCAGTTGGTGGCGCGGTTCACACGGCGACTTCGGTTTCCAAACATTGGCCAACGGCGGCAACCAGGTCGTCGGTTGAGTCGCGCCATTGGACTTCGACGCTCGTTTGCGTTTTCAGGTTCTTCACCTGGCACGCGCCGCGACTGAGTTCGTCGCTGCCGGCAATGATCGCGGCTCGAAAGCCGCGTTGGTCCGCATACTTCAACTGCGCCCCGAGTTTTTTCGCGTCGGGATAGAGCTCGGCGCCGATTCCCGCCGCGCGTAGCGCGGCTGCGATGCGCAGGTAATCGTGCAGCGCCTGCTTGTCGAAGTATGTGACCAGTACGGGGGCCGCCGCGCGGACTGGCTCGATGCGTTTGAGGGTTTCCAGCGCGGCCAACAAGCGATCCAGTCCCAGGGAAGCGCCGATGCCCGGCAAGTGCTGTTTGGTGTAGAGTTCAGCCAGGTTATCGTACCGGCCGCCGGAGCAGATGCTGCCGATCGACGGAAGTTCGCGGAGCATCGTTTCGAAAATGGTTCCGGTGTAATAGTCCAGGCCACGAGCGATGCTGACGTCCAGCTGAAAACGCTCTTCGCACACGCCGGCCGCGCGTAGCCCCAGGACCAC
Source organism: Aureliella sp. (assembly GCA_051953155.1). Classification (GTDB taxonomy): domain Bacteria; phylum Planctomycetota; class Planctomycetia; order Pirellulales; family Pirellulaceae; genus Aureliella. The sequence goes on from JBQCJB010000346.1 coordinate 1,684, forward strand.
TTCGCGCAGGCGACCGACCCCCCGCTCCCCCAGTTCGTTGCCGGCCAGCAGTGCGTCCAGTCGCTTGAGGACATCTTCGGCCCGGCCATCGATCGCTGCGAACTCGAGGATTCTCGACGCCTGCTCGCTCGTAACTCCGGCGGTCGTCGACATCTCCTTGATGACTTCGTCGCCGCCGACTTTGGCCAGTTTGTCCAGTGCGCGCAGAATCGGCACGCTCTTGTCGGCTAACGACAACTTGTCCAGCAAACCATTGAGGATTTGCCGGTTGTTGATCCGGATTGAAAATTCGCCGGCGTCGATCGCTACGAGCAGCTCGTGGATGACCAGTCCCGTTTCGATATCGGCGACCACCGATTCGGTGCCGATGGTATCGAAGTCACACTGTACGAACTCCCGGAACCTGCCGGCTTGTGGCCGTTCGCCGCGCCACACTGGCGCGATGTGGTAACGTTTGAAGGGCGTACCCAGTTCATGGATATGGGCGGCCGCAAATCGTGCCAACGGTACGGTCAGGTCGAAGCGCAGACCGACTTGCCTGCCACCGGCGTCTTCGAATCGGTAGATTTGCCGATCCGTCTCGTCGCTGCCTTTGCCTGTCAGGATTTCGAGCAGCTCCAACGCCGGCGTATCGATCGGACAAAAGCCGTAGCTGCGATACACGCGGCGCGCCGTCTCCATGATCCGCTCGCGCGGCATCATCGTCTCGGGCAGATAGTCGCGAAAGCCTTGCAGAGTGCGCGGTTCGATGCGCTGCGTCATGGATGCGTGGTATTTCTAATGTGCGAAAGGGTCGTCAGTTGCTGAGAATCGGCAGCAGCGCTGGTTCGGGGGAACGAATGCTGGACAGGTTTTCGTGGTCGAGCGTAGCCTCGACGAACTCGACCACCTGTTCGGCCGTTTCAAAATAGTGATCGTAGACGCCATCGTCATCGAACTCGCAGGCATCGGTCGTGTACTCGCGGCAGATTTGCGGACGCGTCTCATAGATTCCGCAGCGATGATCACTTTGCAGGTGCTTGCAGACGGTATGCACCAGCAGATACCAGCTGTCGTCCTCGACGAAGACCGAGGCCCGGTCATGCAGCAGATACCACCGCATGAAATCAAAGTCGCGCCGCTCCTCCGGTTTGTCGATCGCCAGTGCAAAGTATCGGCAGCATTTGGCCGAGCAGTGATCGCACAAGCAGTCGCCGGCCGGCACATCGCTCCGGCACAATCGTTTCGTCGCCATCAATGGCTCCTGGGCTGACGCGTAATTGAGCGCAATAACTGAAGAAAGTCTATCGCCGCCCGGCCAGGCCGACAACATCCCCGGCTCGGAACAGACCCCTGCAGCAAGCACCGCGCACCACTTGCTGATCGGTGCGGGCAACGCGAGCCGCGCCGCGAGTTTCCGCAGCGAACTTCAGTAACGAGATCCAGCACCGAGGTTCAGCACGTTGCAGCGGTAGCGAGCGCTATCGCAGCATCACGGCGGCTGCCGATTGACAAGCGGTGGCGCCGGCGGACAGAAAGCGGTCGATGCTCTTATGCAAGGATCGCGAAAGAGGCTCAGGGCCCCAGCGGGCGAGCGCGACAAACGCTGTTGGACCGATGCGCTGGCTTAGTAACGCATCCACTCGACGAACATCATGACACACGCGATGAACATGAAGATCGTCGCGGCGATCAACATGACGGTGTAGACCGAGTACGGCTGCTTGATGACAGGACCAGAATTACTCATAGCTGCTGTTTTCCGATCCCTTGATTACTGAGCGGCAGGACGTTTGACGTAGACTTCGTTCAGGCGGGAATCGACGCGGTCGCCTTTGGAGATGAAGCCCTTGCTGTAGCTCGGCATCACCTCGCCGACCGCCTTGTCATCGGCGCTGCGAATGATGTTGATCCGTCCCAAGTAGCGACCGCCGCGATAAACGTCCAGTTGGTGTCCGACTCGCACGCCGTCATCTTTGCCGATCGAGACTTCGACCAGGTTGTTCGATACGTCGGTGACCAGGCCGTTGACCGGCGGAGGACCGTCGAGCTTGGTCTCGGGCGTGATGCCCAGGATGCTCAGATTTGCCTCGGCTGCGGCGCTCTTGCGGCTCAGGGCCAGAGTTTCCTTCTCCAGAGTCTCCTTGTCCCCCTGCAAGCGAATGAACTGGTCATACGTTTGTACAAACTTTTGGTACTGGCTGTCGCGGTCCTGACGAGCCTGAACCAGTTGGTTCCTCAGTTCCTCGTTCTCTTTGGTCCGGGCAGCCAGCTGCTGCTGAGTCAGTTGCTCGGTCGCGGCCAATTGCGTCAGCTGGCTCTTGCTGGCCGACAACTCTTTCTCTTTTTCCGAAACGTCCGAGCTGAGCATTTCCAGTTGCGTTTGCAGTGCGGCTAGCGCGGATCGCCGAGCCAACTGCTCAACCGCCATCGCGTCCTTCTGCTTCTGAACCAACTCGCTCAGCTCCTGCGACTTGGCCTGCTCGCGCGCCAACTGGGATTTCAAACCGGTGTTCTTGTCCTCGACCATGTCGCGGTAGTTGATGTGCGACGCATTGACCAGCAGCGAGACGGTGAAGAAGACGATGCTGAGAACGAACACAATCCCGATGAAGACTTTTCCCAGAAGTGTCATGCTGGATTACCTTACACAGTCAAGTTGAGGATTGGCGTTCTATGGAGCAACGTAATTCGAATAG
>JBQCJB010000347.1:0-5073 GCA_051953155.1 Aureliella sp.
GCATTGCTTGTCGGTAATAGACGCTTATGAAGGGCGTTTCCAGCACATGCTCGCCGCGCAGCGGGCGTCGCTGGAGGCGGCCGCTCCGGTCGACCCGCGGCCCGCCGTGCCCGTGCTGCCGCCCCCTTTGATCCCGCGACCGGGACACCTCTCGGAGCAAATGCGGCACTGCCTGCGTTCCGAATTGTGCCGCGCCTTCGAGGGCTTTGCCGTAGCGTGTTACCAGCACGCGTATCTTGGGGCCGAGACTGTTCACGCAGCCTGCGAACGACTGACGATCAGTCTCAGCGAGCACGACGTGCCTCGCCCGGCTTGACGCGCGCCCGCGCAGTCGGGTTAGTCTCGGCCGCGTGCGATCAATCGCGTTAGATCCGCCAGAATCAGCGGCAGAGCCACGCCGCCTGGCAGCGCGATGTATTTCGGAAACCACGTCGGGTCGAACTTGTCCTTGTATTGTCGCAAGCCTTCAAAGCTGTAAAAGTGTTCGCCGTGCCGAAACACGAGATTGGAAAGGCGATTCCACACCGGGGCGAGCTTCCTGGCTTCGATACCCGACAGCGGTGCCATGCCAAGATTGAACCAGCGGTAGCCCTCAGCCTTACCCCACAGCATGAGCTCGATGAACAGATACTCCATCACGCTGGCGGGTGCTTCGGGAACGTAGCGCATCAGATCGATCGACAATTCTTCCTTGTCCGCGCCGCTCCATAAATTAGCAAAGGCGACGATCTCGCCAGCCTGCCGCGCGATCGCCAGCGGATAATGCGATAGATACGTCGGATCGAAAAATCCGAGCGAGAACCCCTTTTCCCCCGCCCGCTTATCCATCAGCCAGGCATCCGAAATAACTTGCAGCCGCGGCAGGTGCTGCGCGAGCGACTCGCGAGGCGCGATTTCAAACGTCACGTCCTCGCGACGCATGCGGTTGACGGTCTGCCGCAGCCCGCGCCGCTTGGCTCCGTCGAGCCCAAAGTCGCCTAGCGGCACGCGGGCTTCTTCGCCGATTTTCAGCAGGGTCAAACCTTGATCGAGATATACGGTCAAGCCTTCTACACCGACCTGATAGAAGACGGGCCACCCTCCGAAGCGATCGACCAGTTCTCGATACTTCCAAACCAGTTCGTTCCAGCTGTCCAGCGGGCCGACGGGGTCGCCCATGGCCACCCACGATCGCCCTTGCCGAGCGTACATAATCATGGCTCGCTGGTCTTCGCCGAAGAGCAGTTGTTTGTCCCGCAAGCGCACCAACTGTGCCGACGTGCGCGGAGATGCATCAGCCAACTCGCCGGCGCGTTGCAATTCGGCTTCAGAAGGAGGCGCCGGTCGCGGCGCATGTGGTGTCAGCAACTGGACGATGCCGAAGATCAGTAGGCTGACAACCACGCCGACGCCCGCCCGCAAGATGCGCGGCGCGTCGCTGTCGAAGGCAAACTTCCACCACAATTGATCGCGGTACTCGACATGTTTGTTGACAAATAACCCGATCCAAATCGAACAAGCCACGACCAGCAAGGCTGGTCCGAACCAGGCGATCGGGACGCTTTGTCCTAACAAACGTCCGCGCCGGTAGAAGGCCGCATGGCAAGGTGCGAGCGTGACGAGCACCAAGGCCAAAAAACCCGCTTCTTCAAAGTCCCAGCCCTTCAGCAGGGAAAAGCAAATGCCCGAGACCAGCAAGCCGCTGGTGGCCCAGTAGGCTGTGTCGAGCCGGCGCTGCAGACCGTGAGCCAGCAGGAGCAGCGCCACGCCGACCAGGCTGCCCATGAAGTGCGAGATCTCGAGCAGCGGCAGTGGAATATACTCGTGCATCCAGCGCAACCGCTGGTGCTCGGCCGGCGTTGCACCCGAGATCAGCAGCAATGCCCCGGCCATGAACACGCCGACGGCCATCAGCGATGGAACGAGCGATGGCCACCATTGCCGCAGCTGGTCCCACGCCTGCGCGCTGCGTTGACCGACCTTCGCCGTGAACAAGTGGCGGTTCTGTGCCAGCTCGTAACCGGCCATCAGGCACAGCGCGGCCACCAGCGGCCCGAGATAGTAGATGATCCGAAAGACGACCAAGGCTGCGACTAACTCTGGCGTTGCGGATGCACCGCTCAGGCCGATGACGACCAGTTCGAAGACGCCGACGCCGCCCGGTACGTGCGTCAGCAGCACCACGACGATGGCCAGCAGGTAGATCGTGAGAAACTGGAGATAGCCCAGCGAAAGCTGGTCCGAAATCAAGACGTACAGCACGCCTCCGGCGATCGACAAATCGACTGCTGCCACCAGCAGTTGCTCGAGCGTTGCCCGTAGGCCCGGCAGCACGAATTCCATCCCCCGGATGCGCAGTGGCTGCTTACGCCACGCGACCAGCCCGATGTAACCCAGCGTCACCGCGATCAAGCCGCAGCCGAGCCAAAACAAAGTGTTCGAACCAAGATGGTAGCGGCTGGCGGCGGCCACCGGCTGCGTCACCAGCAGCACGCCTGCCAGCGATAGCACGCCCATCCAGAATGTCACGCCAATCATGACCAGCAGGCGAAACAGCTCCAGCGCCGTAAGCCCCCACTGCGAATAGTATCGATAGCGGATGGCCGTGCCGCCGAGCACCGCGTTGACGTTGTAGCTGACCGCAAAGCCAGCGAACGAAGCCAGGGCCACTTTCGGCCACGGCAAGCGTCGGCCGACCGCTCGGATGGCCAGCCAGTCGTAGCCGATCAAAATGACGTAGTTAAGCGCCGTTAGCGCCAAAGCGCCGGCGATACGGCTCGGCGGCAGGCGATTCATCGCTTCGCGGACATCGTGAAAGTGGATGTGATGCAGCTCGCGCCAGATGATCCACAGGGCCGCGGCAAACAGCAGCGGCGGTATCAGTTGTGCCAACCGCGTTCTCCATGCCATGGAATTCGCTGCCTCTCGCATTGTTGACCCCCAGAATCCGTTCCGCTAGCATCAAAGTTGCCACTGCCGAGAACCGGCTCCACCGCCAACCGATGCCCTCTCGCCCCTGGACTGCCTGCCGCTTGACTGCTCTGTAACTTGCCACTTGTCTAGGAAAGTTCGTGCGAATGAACCGAGCAATTTGGATGTCGGTTTTCTCGCTCCTGTCGCTGAACATGGTAAGCGGTTTCGTATCGGCAGAATCACCGACCAAGATCGCTGCGGCGGAAGACGTGCGGTTTTTCGAGAACGAGATTCGGCCGCTGTTGATTGAAAACTGTATCAAGTGCCACGGCCCTGACAAACAGGAGGGAGGCCTGCGGCTGGATTCGCGGGACGGATTGCTGGCCGGCGGCGATTCGGGACCGGCCATCGAGCTGCGTGCCGCTGACAAGAGTTTGCTCGTTTCAGCCGTCCAATACGAGGCGCTGGAGATGCCGCCCAACAAGCGTCTCTCCGAAGAGCAAATCGAATCCCTGCGGCTGTGGATCGAGCGCGGCGCCGTATGGCCCAAGTCGTCCGCCGCGGCGCTCGAAATTCGGCGCAACCAGCCCCTAACCGACGAAGACCGGAACTACTGGGCGTTTCGTCCACTCGCTCACGTGGCGGTCCCCGACATCGCATCCGCGATCGGTGCAGACCGCTACGAGAACCCGATCGATGCCTTCATCATTGCCTCGCTAGACGCCCGAGGGCTGACGCTGGCTCCGCCGGCCGATCGATCGGTACTCATGCGGCGGCTTTATTTCGATTTGCTGGGCGTGCCGCCAACGCCGGCCGAGATCGAAGTTTTTCTCGGCGACGAATCGGCGGACGCCTACGAGCGTCTGGTCGACCGGTTGCTCGACGATCCGCGATACGGCCAACGCTGGGGGCGGCATTGGCTGGATCTGGTTCGGTATGCCGAAAGCGACGGATTCAAGCAAGACGCGTACCGCCCGACGGCCTATCTCTACCGCGACTATGTCGTCGACTCGCTGAACCGAGATGTGCCATACGATCAGTTCGTCTTCGAACAACTGGCTGCTGATGAACTGCCAGATGTCGATCCGTCGACGCTGGCGGCCACCGGCTATCTGCGCCACTGGATCTACGAATACAACCAACGGGACGTCCGCACGCAGTGGAGCAACATTCTCAACGATTTGACCGATGTGACCGGCGAAGTCTTCCTGGGCTTAGGAGTGGGCTGCGCGCGATGTCACGATCACAAATTCGATCCGATCCTGCAGAAGGATTACTACCGCCTCCAGGCTAGTTTCGCTGCGTTTCTGCCGCGCGATGACGCAGTTGCGGGCACTGCGGCGGAGGTCGCGAAGTATCAGGCTCAACTGCGAAAGTGGGAAGCAGCGACAGCCAGCATCCGTGGCGAGATGGACCAGCTCGAACGACAAGTCCGCGAGAGCGTTGCGTCGAAGGCCATCGACAAATTTCCACCCGACGTGCGACCGCTGCTGCGGCGCATCGCCGACGAGCGGGCTCCCTACGAGCGACAGATCGCCGATCTCGCCTTTCGTCAGGTATCCGGCGAATGGGAAAAGCTGGATTACTCCAAACTGCTTAAAGGCGAAGCCAGGGAGCGCTGGCTCGCGCTTCGCGACGAACTGGAAAGTCACAGCCATCTCAAACCAGCTACGCTCAGCACGATGCTGGTCGCCGGTGAAACGGGACCGACCGCGCCACCGACTTTCATTCCTTCGTCCCGCGGGAGCGCCGCTGCCGTAGCGATCCAACCGGCGGCCTTTGAGGTGCTGGGAGGCGAACCACTGGTCGCCATTCCACCGGCTGATGGGCGCTCGACAGGCCGCCGGACGGCGCTGGCCGCTTGGATCAATTCGCCGGACAATCCATTGCCCAGCCGCGTCATCGTCAATCGCGTTTGGCAGGGGCACTTCGGTGTGGGCATCGTGGGCAACGCTAGTGACTTCGGACGACTTGGACAGCCGCCCACGCATCCGGAGTTGCTCGACTGGCTGGCCAACTGGTGGCTCGACAATGGCCGCTCGTTCAAACGTTTGCACAAGCTGATTGTCCAGTCGGCAACGTACCGCCAAGCCTCTCGGCACTCCGATGCTGAACGATTGAGTGGGACCGATCACGAGAACCGCTGGCTGTGGCATTTCCCGGCCCGCCGCCAGGATGCCG
>JBQCJB010000348.1:0-9790 GCA_051953155.1 Aureliella sp.
GGCTGCAATCATCGGGTCGAACTGGTGGAGCTGGCCGATGGGCGGCGGTACTGCGTCAAATCCAACCGCGACGCGGGGGACATCTTTTCCCAGGAGGCGTACGGTCTGAAAGCCATCGAGCAGGTTGGCCGCCTGGCAACGCCGGAGGTGATCGCGGTCGAAATGCTCGGCCCGAACGAACAATGCCTGGTGATGGAAGCCATCGTCCAGACGCAGCCGGCGCGGGACTTCTGGAATCATTTCGGCAGCCAGTTGGCCGAACATCATCGACACGGTCACGGCCGCCGGTTCGGTTGGTCTAGCGACAATTACCTCGGGCTGACGCCGCAGAAGAACGAGGGTCGCGAGAGTTGGGTTGCCTTCTTCGGCGAATGCCGCCTGCGGGTGCAACTGCGGCTGGCTCGCAACCGCGGGCTCGGGTCAGCCGAGCTGTTTCGCGCGTCCGAGCGTTTGCTCGACCGACTCGAGCGCTGGCTGGGCCAGGAGGAGCCGCAGCCGAGCTTGCTGCACGGCGACTTGTGGAGCGGAAATTACCTGGTCGGCGCTGATGGCCATGCGGTCGTGATCGATCCGGCCGTATATTATGGGAGCCGTGAAGCGGAGCTGGCCATGCCGCTACTATTCGGTGGCTTTCCTAAAGAGTTCTTCGACGCCTACTGCGAAGCCTGGCCGCTGGACGAGGGCTGGAGCGAGCGCGTCGAACTGTACAAGCTTTACCATCTGCTCAACCACCTCAACCTCTTCGGCTCCGGCTATCTGGACAGCTGTCTCGAGATCGTGAAACGCTTCGCCTCATGAAACAAGTCATCGCTGTCGTGCGTCCCTACTTGGCCGAAAAGGTCTTGGAGAACCTGCGGTTGGCACCGCTGGAGGCCCTGGCGGTCCGCGAAGTGAAAGGCTTTGGCCGCCAGAAAAATTATCTGGACGAATACCGAGCGGGCGAGTTCGAGTCGGTCTTCTTGCCGAAAGTCGAGATCTCGATGTGGGTCGACGACTTTCGCGTCGAAGAAGTCATCCGCCGCGTGACCGAGGTGGCCTGCAGCGGCCGGATGGGCGATGGCAAAGTCATGGTGCTGCCGGTAGCCGACTTCGCCAGCGGCCGCGGTGAATGATTCTCACTGGCCTGCTGGCCGCGGGGCTTAGCGGGCTGGGCCGGTCGCCGAGGCCGTGCGGACTTGCGGCTGTTCGGTCAGCTGAGTTGCTGGTCGTGCGGCGGAAGCTCTGGCCGGCAGCGGCGCGGCTTGAACGAACTTGCCACCCTGGGCATAGAGCGCTGAACGCTGGGCCAGCTCCGGGCGGATGGCCGACGGAGCGATCGTGATCGCTTGCTGCATCAACTGAGCCGCTTTGGCGGCGTCGCCGGTGGCGGCGGTCGCTGCGGCCAGGGTGTCGAGAGCGCGATAATCCGTAGTGCCCTCCAGTTCGAGGGCTTTCTGGGCGGCGCTGAGCGCCAGACTAGGATTGCGAAAGCGCGGTTCGGGACACGTCGCCAAAAGCCACGATACGTTGCGGAATGCGCGGGCGTACGTCTTGTCGGCCGAGACTGCCTGCCGATAACGCGTCGCGGCTTCTTCCCACTGCCCCAGCGATTGCAGGGCATCGGCCAGGTCCGTGATGTAGGCCGCATTGGTCGCCTCGAGCGTTACAGCTTGCGTGTAGTCTGCCAGCGCGGCGTCGGTCGCGTTGAGCATGAAAGCGGCGTGAGCCCGGCCATTGAAATACCGCGCGTCGTCTGGAACCAGGTCGATTGCGTGCGAGTAATCCGAGACCGCCTGCGCAAAGTGCTCTTGCTCGAAGTGCAACTCGGCTCGGTTGTAGTACGCGTTCGGGTAATCGTCCTTCAAGGCAATGACCTGGGTAAAGGATGCGATCGCTTCCTCGTACTTGCCTTGCATCGCCTGGGAGATCGCCAGGTTGTGATGGATCCGCCAGTTGTCCGGAGCGTACTCGGCGGCGAGCGCAAAATCCTTGCCGGCTGCTTGATCGAGCTTGCGGGCTTCATCCAACTGGCCTTCGCGCACCAGTCCGGCGGCTTTTTCTCCCCGCATTTCTCCGCGGCGGTTCAGCGCCCAGGCAAACAGCTTGGATGCGTAGGCTTTATCGGCGGCCGAACGATTCGCGTCGGGAATGACTTGGGAGCATGCCCGGGCGATCGCCGTAAAATCTTCTTCAGTCGCGGCAGTCGAGGTGCCTGCGTAGATGCCCTGCAGATCGGCCGAGATCGGTGCGGCCGGCTCGCCTGCCCCAGCAGGCCCGCACAACAGCCAACCGAGACTGAGAACCCAAAGTGCTGCCGCCCTGCTCATGGTTGCTCTTCTTCCGTGAGGTTCGATCCTCAAATGCCCCGCAGTTACCTTTACCGCTGGTCATATACACCGGAATGGGCGTGCGGGGAAAGAGAGCTTTTCCAGCAGGCGACTATTTTTTCAAGTGGCGGCCTTACTGCGAGCCGGCCCGTTTGAGGTAGGCGATCAGCTGCGCCATCTGCTCGGCAGAGATCTGTTCCTCCAAGCCGACGGGCATCAGCGACAGGCCGGTCGTCTTTAGTTGCTCGATGTCGCCGCGGGCAATCGTATGCTGCTTGCCGCCGGTCTCGGCCAGCACGATTTGCCCGGCCGACTCCTCGCGAATGATCCCCGCCAAAACCCTGCCGTCCACCAGCAGCACCGAATAGCCAAGGAATTTCGGGTCCACCTCGCGGTTGGGATCCAGAATAATATCGAGCAACTGGTCGGGGCTCTTATCGGCCAGCTGTTTAAGCGGGGGTCCGACATCGTTGCCTAAATCTTCCAAGCGATGGCACTGCGCACAAACCCGCTGGAACGTCATCCGGCCGGCGGCTACATCGGCAGGCGACATCTCCGCGACCTTGGCCAGCGCCGGTCGGTAGCGAGCGATCACTTGCGCGCGATCGGCCGACGCTGTGCTGAGCAGTTTTTTGAAACGTTCGGCCTGCCGCTTGTTCGGCGAAGCAAACAAGCGTTGGCGAACATCCGGCGCGATCTCCGCTTTGGCAATCTCGTTGCGCTCGATGGCATCGGCAATCTGCTCCAGCGATTGCGAGTAGCCCAACATGGCCGTCAGGGCCTCGCGCTTGAGCGACGGCGTCATGCGCGGCAGCTCTGGCAACAGCGTTTTCAGTGCGCGCTCCGGACTGTTCCACAGCAGGGCTTCGATCGCGGCCAGTTGGACCGGTTCGACCGTCGTCGGGTCGATCAGCTCGCCCGCCCGCTGGTCCAGTTCGTCCTCTGGTAACAACCTCAGATCGCGCAGCGCCGCAGCCTGCTGACCGGTGGCCTGCTGAGCGGTGGCTTTCGCGTCAGCCGCTTGTTCGCCGGCCTTGGCAATCGCCTGTTCGACGCGCGACTGGACGAAGGCCTCGAAATCGTCGCGGGCCTTGGTGTCGAGCAAGCCGAGCAGCACATCGGCCGTCGCGCGATTGGGCAGTTGAGCCAAGCCGCTGGTCCAGACATCGCGGGCCGCACCGCTGGCGGCAAGCTCCGACGAGAGCAGGCGTTTCAGCGCTTGACGAAAATCCGCGTCGCCGGCCGTCGGCTTTTGGCGGAGCGTTTGAGCCCAGGCCGGTAGCACCAGTTTCAACCACGAATCGGTGACCGCTTGGCCAGAGGCCGAGCGGAAGAGTTCCGGACTATCGTTACCCGCGGAAAGGATGATCGTTGCCCGAGTGATCGGTTCCTCGACGACCGACATCAGTTTGCGCAGCAGATCGACTTTAGCCGGTGCTGGCAGCGAAGCGGCCGCCATGGAGAGTGCCAATTGCACGTGCGCATCGGTGGCAGGAATTTGGGTGAGCTGGCGGGCGAACGTGGCGGCTCGCTCTTCGCGGCCCGCTAACTCGATCGCATGGGCGGCGACGCGCGGATGGCGATCGGCCAACGCGCGGCCCAGCACGTCATCGCTCAACTTGCCCAAACGCTCGAGCACATGCAGGGCCAGCAGACGGCCTTCGGGGCGCGGCCCGGTGAGACTGGCCGCTTCGAGTGCCTCCGCCGCATCGAGCGCGTTGCGCTCGATCAATAGCTGGCTGGCCATGCGTCGTTGCCAGGCGACTGGATGATGTAACAGGCTGGCCAGTTGAGCGGAGGACTGCGTCGCGGGCGCGATCGTATCGGCCGGCGCGGTGACCACCGTCGCCGACGTCGGCACGACCCGCCAAATGCGTCCGCGGTCGCGGCCGCTGGTCAAATCCAGATGCCGCTTGATCACCGGCGGCAGACTCTTGGGATGCTCGATAACCTCGCGGTACATGTCGGCTATGTACAGGCCGCCATCGGGACCGTCGCCCAGCTGGACTGGACGAAACCAAATGTCGCTCGAACGCAACAGTTCGGTCCCCCGGTCGATGCGCTCGCCCGACCAAAAAAGGCCTTTGGGAATCAAGCGTTTGCGATGCACCAGGTTGCTGCCGACGTCGCACACGAGCGCCGTATCGTAGTCGCCATCGCCGAAGCCCGCCTCGCGGTCCATGATGCAGGTGCCGGTGGCTCCCGTGAAATAGCCCGCCGCTCGGCCGCCCCCTTCGACGACGCCTGGCACGGCGCCGCTGACGCGCAGCCGCGTGCGCACGATCCGCCAAGGTTCGACTGGACTGGAGCGATACACTTCAGCCTGCGGGCCGTCGACCGCGATGCTCCGCCTCAGGCTCGGCACCGGTACCGCGGCCCGATGATCGCTCAACCAACCTTCCAGATCGAGGATCTGCTGCAGATGGTCGCTATTGCTGGTGGCGAATTTGTCGCCCCAGCGATTGAAACACATGCCGTGTTGGCCGCCGCCGCTGGCAGGTTGCAGTTGCTGGTTGCGAGGATCGATCACGAAGTCGCGTCCGCGGAGGCTGATCGCGTTCTTGTCCGAGTCTGGATGGCCGGGGCTTTTCAGTTCAGCTCCGCTGCTGCTGGTCGCTCCGGCGATGTTTCCGTCGACCGTCCACCGCAGGCTGTTGACCAGCCCCTGGACGTTGGTGCGACCAAAACCTTCGAACCAGATTTCACGGCGATCACTCACTCCGTCGCCATCGGTATCGCGGAGCCAGATCAATTGCGGCGGTTCGGCGACCAGCGCTCCATCTTTCCAAGGCCAGATCGCCGTGGGCCACGAAAGTCCTTCGGCAAACGTCTTGCGCTGGTCCATGCGGCCGTCGCCGTTGGTGTCGGTCAGCAGCGCGATACTGCCCAGATGCTCGGTTTCCTGTTCGCTGTAATCGCACATTTCGACAACGAACAATTGTCCCCGGGCGTTGAACGCGAAGGCAACGGGATCGCGGACCAGCGGTTCGGCCGCCACCAGTTCCACGCGGAAGCCAGGCTGGAGCTCGAAACTTTTCAGTTCGTCATCGACCGACAGCGGCGGGATGCGCGGCAATTCAGCCGCATAATTGGGCTCGGTTGTCGCTCCGCCAGACTGTGGCGGCGCCGCCGGCTTTTGCGCGGACAGCCAGCCGGCCAGCGACAGGCACAGCCCACCCGTAACCAAGCATTTCAACGACGCGCGTTTCATACGATTCTTTCGCTTCTCGAGCGGCCGATGGAGCGTATCGATCAGTAGTACTTTTTTTGTTACGGTCGGGGCGGCAGCGGAACGGCAAACGGCAAGGGTTTGCCTTGCACTCCTGCAATCAAATTGCCCGCCGCCCGCTGGGCCATCGCACTGCGAGCGCTGACCGTGGCGCTACCGATATGCGGTAGCACGATACAGTTTGACAATTGAAGCAGCGGACTGTCCAGCGGTAGAGGCTCGGGATCGCAGACGTCCAAGCCGGCGGCGAACAATTTCCCACTCCGCAGAGCGTCCACCAGAGCAGCCTGATCGATAACTTCGCCTCGAGCCGTGTTGACCAGGACGGCGGTCGGCTTCATCCGCCCGAGTCCCTCGGCGCCGATGAGCTGCCGAGTTTGAGCGCTGAGCGACACGTGCAGGCTGACGAAATCGCTCTCCTGGAGCAGTTGCTCCAGCGGCACATGCCGCCCCCCCAGCTCGGAGTCGACCTCCGGTTTGGCTGCCCTGGCGGTATACAGCAGACGCATGTCCCAGCCGAGGACCAGCCGCCGCGCGACCGCCTGCCCGATGCGTCCCATTCCGACGATCCCCAGCGTCTTGCCACGCAGATCTTGGCCGATCCAGCCCATCGGTTCCCAGGTCTGCCAGCGGCCGTCGGCGACGCTTTCCCAACCCTCGCGCAGTCGACGGGCGGCGGCCAGCATCAAGGCGACTGCGATATCGGCGGTCGCATCGGTCAGTACGTCGGGCGTGTTGCCGACTGCGAAATTGCTGACGACCCGCAGTTGCGGTCCGGCCGCGTCGAACACTTCGGCATCGACGCGATCGCTGAGCAGAGTCAGCAATCCCGCGCAGCCTTGCACGCCGGCGAGCAATTCCGCCCGCGTCGGCGGCAGCGGGCGATCGTGCAAACGCACCTGGGCGACCTCTGCGATGGCTTGCAGACCAACCTCCGGAATGCGGCGAGCGACGAAGACGGTTGGCTTGGGCGCATCCATAGCGGTCCGGTCCGAACACGAACTTGGGAGAACGGTGTCGAGAAGCAGCTCAGGCCCTCGGAAACCTCGTTAGAACAAATCTTCCGGGGCAACGATTTCCAGCAGCTCGATGGCTGGTTCGCCGTTGCAATAGATCAGAGCCGTGCGGCCGAACGTGGTATGGCTTGGCGAGGTTTGAAATAGCTCGGCCAAATCGCGGCCGCACGCCACCTCCCACAGTCCCAGCAACTGCACGGCCCGCATCACGCCGTGCTCGATCAGCACGCGGCCCAGCGGCGTCCGCTGGCTGAGGATCTCGTCGCGCGTCGGCGACTCGAGCGTCTCGAGCGCCAGTCGCACGATGCCGAACTGCACGACGCGATTGTCGCTCTGCCGCCGCAGCAGGATCTTGCGACTGTAGTGCGAAGGCGTTTGGTGGACTTGCAAGACTTCGACATTGACCGGCGAAGCGTGCCGGTCTTCGACCGTGACGGTCATGTGTCCCGTGTGGGCCAGCAAGCGACGATAGACGGGCGGCAGCTCGCTGAAGTGTCGGGGAGTGAAGGTCGCCAGGTCTTCGACTTGATCGTAAAACAATCCAACGAGAGTTTCGAGATCGGCCGTGGAGGGAGGTAAACCACTCACGCGATCAGGCTCCGGAGTGAAAGTGACGTGCGAGACAAACAGGTGGGCTTAGTGCCGGGAGGGGACGGCCAGCGGGGTTATCTGGGCCAGCGGGATCACGGCGGCAGGTGGTTCTTCGGAACGTTCGAGCACGGTGTCGACCAGGTAGACCAACAGCCGCTGCAATGCCTCGGGGGCAATGTCTTTGATGACTTCCAGGGCGCGTTGCTGGTGCTTGTCGATCAAGCGGTTGGCTTGCTCGAATGCTTTGGCTTGCCGATAAAAGCGTTCGATGCGTCGCACGCGTTCGGCCGGCGGTAGCTCGCACTGCGGGCTGCCCAGCTGCAGCAGCTCGGCTTGCTGCTGCTGGTCGAGGCTGGCCAGCGTCAGTGCCCACAGCACGGTCGGGCGTCCGCTCAGCGCGTCGCCGGCGGCTTCCAGCTTGTTATGCGAATCGCCTTGCCAGTCGTTCAAGTCGTTGAGGATCTGAAACGCGACTCCCAGGTTGCGAGCGAACTGACGGATCGGTTCGACATAGGGCTGGGCATCGCCGGCCAAACGAATGCCGGTCAGCAGCGCCGCTTCGAAGGCGGGAGCCGTCTTGAGCGCGTAAATTTTTAGCGCGTCGAGCGGCGTCAGGCGGCGGTCGCGGGCATCTCGCCACAGCAGCTCGGCCCCCTGCCCTTCGGACAGGCGGATATGGGCGTTGGCCAGGCAGTCGAGAATGTCGGCCGTGCACTCAGCCCCGAGGGCGGCCGTCTCGCGGCTGACCATGCGATAGCCCAGGCCGATCAGATAATCGCCGACGTTGATCGCCGTCGGCAGACCAAAGCGGCGATGAAGCGTCGGCTGGCCGTAGCGATAGCCGTCGTCATCCTCGACGTCGTCGTGCACCAAACTGGCTTTATGAAACATTTCGATGCTCATCGCTGCTCGCAGCACGGCATCGGGGAACTTGCTGGTGACGTCGACTCCGTCGTTGGTCGTGCCATGGCCGCCGGTCAGCGCATCGTAGGCGGCCAGCGTGATGAAGGGCCGGCTGTACTTGCCGCCGCGGCGCACGAAGTCGTAGGCCAAGGCTTCGGTCGCGGCGATCGGATCGTTGCCTCCCAGTGGATCGGGTTGGCTGTCGACGATCGGCCGGCTGCCGCGCTGCCGCCCAGTCAGACGCTCGAACTGTTCGGGCTGGAACAGATCGTTGGCGGCCCGAAGCAGGTGAACATAGCTGCGGGTTTGCGCAGGAGCCTCGGTCGACTGGTTCTGGATCATCTCCATGACCCACGCTTCATCGACGCTGGTATTGCGGCAGTCGCTCGAGAGCAGCGGCACCGCCATGCAAGGAATGCCAGCCAGCAAGAGTTTGTCGATCGCCTTTTCGAGCACGTTCAAGCATGCGACGCCGACGATCGCGTCGACATAGCCGCTGACGATGATTTTCAAGACGACGGGCGATCCTTCGGCGACCAGAACCTTGTAACCCATGTCTTCCGCGATGGTGCGGAAATCGGCGATGCTGCAGGCCCCGCACTTCTTGCAGTTCATGCCGAATTCGTCGTAATCGGCCGGGCAGCCTTCGGCATGTTTCAGACAGTGCGGCAGCAAGAACAGCCGCCGGCTCGGTGGAATGGCACCGATCTGCTCGCGCCAGAACTCGCTCGAGATGGCCACCATCGTCCAGCCCAAATAACCTTCGGACAGCCCTTCGCTTTCGAGCAGTCCCCGCGCGACCGCTTCCATCTCGTCCTTGGTCAGCGGGTGGCTCTTGTTCAGCCGCGCAGCGACCTCGGCAGAGCGCCGCTTGAGGTGTTCGCGCAACTCGAGAGTCTCGGGTACGACTTTCAAGTGGCTGGTCTTGCGGCGCCCTTTTTTGGGCTCGGCAGCGGCCGGTACCGTCGACGGCGATTGGCCTTCCGTCGGAACCGCCGCAGCAGCACGATTGTCACTCGATGAAACTGTCGACAATATGAACTCCTTCAAGGAGATTTCCACCAAAGCTCTGGTCGCTCAACTGCAGCGCCCAAGGCGGCGGTAGAGGCAATGATCGGATACAAGCGCTCGTGGTACCACAGCTTGGCAAAATAAAATCCGATCGGCCAACTCGTAAGCGAACAGTCTGTTTCAACCGCGGCGACTAACCAGCGTAAGCCTCGCATTATAGTTGCATCGATCGCCGCAGTGCTACCACCATTGCCGCCAGCGATATCGCCGGCCGAATTCGTAATGTTCCCGCTGCGGCAAGCCAACAAGGCTTCGAGCGCCGCACCGGTCTCCTCGACGCTGCTGCCGTGCGCGCGGGTGGCCCGGTTGCCTGCACGGTAAGGCACGCTCGCGCCGCCACCCCAACCGCCATCGGCATTTTGATGCTGCACGAGATACTCGGTGCCGCGATCGCGAGCGCTGTCCGCCCGCCGGCACTGGGCGTATGCCAACAAGACTTTGGCGGTTCCGTACACCAGGTTCTCTTCGTCCGGGCGATCCTGATTGCCGAACCACAGTGGAAACCAACTGCCGTCGGCGTTCTGCCGCTCGGCCAAGAATCGAAAGCCACGCGTGGCGGCGCGATCGATGGCCGGCACGAGTCTCTGCAGTTTGTCTGCCGGTAAATGTTCGGCTCGGTTCCGCCAGACTTCCAGCGCGCGCAGTGCATGCGCCGTCAGGTCGCTGCCGCTGCG